>JAKAXN010000159.1 GCA_021816565.1 Actinomycetes bacterium | reverse complement strand
GGGACGGCGACGCCCCGGCGGCAGTGGGGGCGGCCCGGCGCAGCTACCGGGCCCTGCTCGGAGCCGCCGGGCCGGCCACCCGCTGTCACGACACCTGGCTGGCCGTCACGGTCCGGCCGGAGAGGGGGCGGAGACCGGGGTCCGCCCCGGAGGTCCTCGGTCGGGAGCTGCGGTTCCTCGAGGGACAGCTGCGCCAGGCCGACCTGGAGCCGGGGCCTGCGCTCGACGCCGGGCAGCTCCGCCGGCTCCTCGGATGCAACTCCCTGGCCGTCCGCGAGACCTGGTCGGCGGTGCAGGTGGACGGGGACTGGCACGCCACCTACTGGGTGGCCGAGTGGCCCCGCGTCGGCGTCGGCCCGGACTTCCTGCTGCCGCTTCTGATCGGTCCAGGCCGGAGGACCATATCGGCGGTCATGGCGCCGGTGCCGGCCGAGCGGGCTCTGCGGGAGGTCCGCTCCGCCCGCACCGCCGACCTGGCCGACGCCGAGATCCGCAGCCGGGCCGGCTTCTTGCCGAGCGCCCGGCGGGACCGGGAGGCCGAAGGTGCGACCAGACGGGAGAGGGAGTTGGCCGACGGCCACGTCGAGTACCGCTTCAGCGCCTACGTCTCGGTGGCCGCCGCCGCCCCCGACGCGCTGGCTCTGGCCTGCGCGGAGCTCGAGCAGGCGGCCCAGGCTGCCCGCCTGGAGCTCCGGCGGCTCTACGGCCGCCAGGCCGAAGCGCTGGGCTGGACACTGCCGATCGGGCGGGGACTGCGTTGAGGCCCCGGTGAAGCCGCCCCCGGCGCATCGGGCCACCACGGCCCATCTGCAGGCGGTGTACCCCTTCGCCTCCGGCGGGGGCCCGGCCGGTGACGGCCCGCTGATCGGCCACGACCTGCTCGGCGGATTGTTCTGCTACGACCCGTGGGAGCTGTACCGGCTGGGGCGTATAACCAGCCCGAACGCCCTGGTGCTCGGCCAGCTGGGCCGGGGCAAGTCCAGCTTCATCAAGACCCTCGTCTGGCGCCACCTGGCCTTCGGCCGCCAGGCCTGGATCATCGACCCCAAAGGCGAGTACGGGCCGCTGGCGTCCGCCTGCGGGACCCGGCCGCTGACCCTGGCCCCCGGGGGGGCGCTGCGGCTCAACCCGCTCGACCTGCCGGTCGGCGCCGGTGAGCAGGACCGCGCCGACGGGCGGGTCCGGCCCCGGCTGGAGCTGACGGCGTCGCTCCTGGCGTCATGCATGGGCCGGCCGCTGCGACCGGAGGAACGCACGGCTCTGGAGATCGCCGTCCGGGCCGTCTCGGCGGCCCGAACCCAGCCCGTCCTGGAGCACGTGGTCGAAGCGCTGCTCGAGCCCGACGCCGCCTCCGCTGCCGCAGTGGGGACCGACCGGCCCGGGCTGGCCGCCGACGGCCGGGTAGCGGCCCTCGAGCTGCGCCGACTGGCCCGGGGGGACCTGGCCGGCATGTTCGACGGCCCCACCACGGCCGGCACCGACATGGGTGCGGAGGTGGTCGTGCTCGACCTGTCCGCCACTTTCGCCTCCCCGGCCCTGCCTCTGGTGATGGCCTGCGCCACCGCCTGGCTGCAGGCCCGCCTGGGCCGGCGGGACGGGGTCCAGCGCCTGGTCGTGATGGACGAGGCGTGGGCCATCCTGGCCGACCTGTCGACAGCCCGCTGGGCCCAGTCGATCTTCAAGCTGTCCCGGGCGTTGGGCGTCGCCAACGTGGCGGTGGTGCACCGGGTCTCGGACCTGAAGGCCGCCGGCGCCGACGGATCAGCCCAGCAGAAGCTGGCCGACGGCCTCCTCTCCGACTCGGAGACCAGGATCGTCTTCGGCCAGTCGCCATCCGAGGCCGAGATCACGGCTCGGGTGCTCGGCCTCACCAGGACCGAGACCGAGCTCGTACCCCGCCTACCCCGGGGGGTGGCCCTGTGGAAGGTCGGCGGGCGGTCCCACGTGGTCCAGCACGCCCTGTCGGACACAGAGCGGCTGCTGGTCGACACCGATGCCGCCATGACCGGCGGCGGGCCCCCGCCGGCCCCCGGGGGTCCGGAGCGCGTCGCAGCCGCGGTGGCGGCCTCCCGGCGGGGAGCGCGTCATGAGGCGTGAGCCGGTCCGCCCACCCGCCGGTGACGCCGAAGCGGTGCTGCTCGCAGTGGTCGCGGTAGTGGCCTCCGCAGTCGGCTGGGTGTGGCTGACCGGGCAGCTGGCCGACTGGTCGGCCACCGGGCGCTGGCCGCACCTGGGCCTGGCCGCCCTGGTCGGGGTGATCCGCCGCCTGCCGCGGTCCATGACCGATCCGGGGGCGGCGTGGCCGGCGGTGGGCGGATGGAGGCGGGCGGGAGCCGGGCTGTTCTACGCGTGGGGTGCCGCCGGGCTGGCGGTCGGTGCGGCCGCCGCCCTGGCCGGCCGCGGCGCGATCGGGCACCGGCCCGGTGCCGGTGGGACCGGCGGTTCCGGGGCCGGGCCGGTGCGCCGGGGCGATGGTTGGGCCCGACCCGGCGACGTGCGCGCCGTGCTGGTGGGGCGTGTGGGACGGCCCGGCCGGGTGGGGCGGGCCGGGCGGCTGGTGGTGGGCCGGATGGTGCCCCGGCCGATCGCCGGCCGCTCCCGGCTGGTGGCCACCGAGACCCGCCATTCCCTCCTGGTCCTGGGGCCCACCCAGTCCGGCAAGACCAGCGGCCTGGCCATACCGGCGCTGCTCGAATGGCGGGGCCCGGTGGTGGCCACATCCGTCAAGGACGACCTGGCGGCCCACACCATGGCCTGGCGCTCGGGTGCCGGTCCCTGCGCGGTGTTCGACCCCACCCAGGGCTCCGGTCTCGGGCCGCTTTCGCGGTGGTCGCCGCTGGCGGCCAGCCGGTCGTGGTCCGACGCCCAGCGGACGGCCGGGTGGCTGGTGGAGTCCACCCCCGGCCGCCGGGGCATGGCCGACGCCGCGTTCTGGTACTCGATGGCCGCCAAGCAGCTGGCCCCATTGCTGCTGGCGGCGGAGCGCTCGGGGGCGGGCATGGCCGAGGTGGTCAGGTGGACCGACTTGGGCCAGCTCGACGAGCCGGCCCGGCTGCTGGAGATGGCGGGGGAGATGGATGCGGCCCTGGCCCTCACCGCCTGCGCTGGGCGGGAGGAGCGGGTGCGAAGCTCGGTTGCCACCACTCTCGAGACGGTGCTGTCCCCCTTCGAGGACCCGGTGGTGGCGGCCTCGACCGCCGGTTGTGACATCGACCTGGCCGACCTCCTGCACCGGCGCGGGACGCTGTACCTGTGCGGTCCCAGCCACGAGCAGAACCGGGTGCAGGGGCTGTTCGCGGCCCTGGTGTCGGCGGTGGTCGCCGAGGCGGTCCGCGCCGTCGCCGCCACCGGCCGCCCCCTGGACCCGCCGCTGCTGCTGGTGCTCGACGAGGCGGCCAACATCGCCCCCATCCGGGATCTCGACACGCTGGCATCGACGGGGGCCGGCCTGGGCATCCAGCTGGTGACGGTGTGCCAGGACCTGGCCCAGCTGGCGGCCCGCTACGACCCCGAACGGGCCCGTACCATCGCCAACAACCACCGGGCCAAGGTCCTGCTCTCCGGGGTGTCGGACCTCGGCACCCTCGATCTGATCTCGGGTCTGGCCGGGGAGCAGGCCATCCGGGAGGTGAGCACCACCGAGGATCTGCGGGACGGCCGGCGTACCCGTTCCACCTCGACGGTGCTGCGCCGGCTGGCCCCCACCGACGAACTGCGGCGGACGCCGCCCGGTGAGGGGGTGCTGATCTACGGGCACCTGCCGCCGGTCCGGGTCCGGCTCCGGCCGTGGTACCGGGACCGGACCCTGCAGAGGCGGGCCCGCCGCCGGGGCGTCCCGGTCACCGCCCCGGGCTCTCAGGGGTCGGCCGGTCGCTCCTTGCGGGCCCGGCTGGGGGCCACCCGGGGCGGTTCGCCGGGCATCTTCGGGTAGACCGGCGGCCACGGGGCGTCGGCCAGCCCGGCGTCGCGATCGCGGCGGGCCAGGTCGAGGACCGGCTCGAGCGAGACGGCGGCCGGCCCCGCCCACGGGTCCCCGCCGGCGCGCAGGCGGGCCGGGACGGTGGCCATGGTCAGCTCGTCGGGCGCCACGGCGCCGAGTTCGTCCCACCGGAACGGGGTGGAGACCTGCGCGCCCGGGCGGGCCCGGACGGACCAGGCCCCGAAGACGGTCTTGTGCGGGGCGTTCTGGTTGAAGTCGATGAACACCCGCCGGCCCCGTTCCTCCTTCCACCAGGCCGCGGTCACCAGGTCCGGTCGGCGGCGCTCGAGCTCCCGGGCCACGGCCACCGCCGCGGCGCGCACGTCGATGGAGCTCCAGCGCGGTAGCAGGCGCACGTAGACGTGCAGGCCCCGGTTCCCGGTGGTCTTCGGCAGGCCGGGGCAGCCCAGCTCGTCGAGGAGCTGGCGCACCTCGTCGGCCGCTTCGCGCACCATCTCGAACGTCACCCCCGGGGAGGGGTCGAGATCGATGCGCAGCTCATCGGCGTGGTCGGGGTCGGCGGCCCTCACCGGCCAGACGTGGAACCCCAGGCAGGCCAGGTTGACGGCCCACACGATGTGGGCGATGTCCGCCACGACCAGCGCCCGGGACGGAGTGCCGTTGGGGGTGGAGACGATGGTGGTCTCCAACCACTCGGGTCTCTGCTCCGGCACCCTCTTCTGGAAGAACGACGATCCCGTGGCGCCGTTGGGGAACCGCTGCATGAGGACCGGCCGACCGCCCATGGCCGCCATGATCGGCTCCTCGACCGCCAGGTAGTACCCCACCAGGTCCCGCTTGGTCTCCCCCCGCTCCGGGAACAGGACCTTGTCCGGGCTGGTCAGCTCCACCGGGCGGCCGCCGGCCTGCACCGTTTCCCGGGGAGCGGCGGCCACCGGCTACTTGATCCCTTCTTCCTCCGGCTCGGCATCCGGCCGGTAGGTGGCGGCGAGCAGCCCGGCCGAGGAACCGACCCCGACGGCGGCGGCCAGCAGGCCCCAGCGCAGCCCGGAGCGGGACCGGCCCCGGGCCGCGTCGACCGAGAAACGGCCCGGCCCGAGGGCGGCGATGGTGACTGCCACCGCCGCCACCACCCCGGTGTACTCCCAACCGCCCTTGAACACGAAGAAGCCCTTGCCCCGGTGGTCGGTCCGGGCCGCGGTGGCCATGAGCCCGATGCAGGCGGCCGCCGGCAGGGGACTGGCGGCTCCGACCGTCAAGAGGGCGCCTGCCCCGAGCTCGGTGGCCGCCGCCATCCGGGCGTGGACGTACGCCGGCTTGAGGCCCAGGGCCTCGAACCACCGGGTCGTGCCCTTGAGACCGCCCGCTCCGAAGACCTTGTTGTACCCGTGGACCATCAGCATGGGGCCGATCGTGAGCCGCAGGAGCAGGGCGGCTGAGTCGGTGGGGCGGCGATCGGTTCTGGCCTGCATGCGCTCAACGTAGCTTGCCCCGACGGCCGCTACCCTCGAACGGATCGTGCCCCCGACGCAGACACCCCCCCGACCGACGTCCCCCGACCGGCGCTCGGACCTGCCGGCCCGCACCCGGGTCGCGGCCGGGCTGGGCGCCGCCGCGGCCGCGGTCTCCCGCCGGTTGGGCCGCGGCAGCGGCTCGGTGATCGGCGGCCGGGCCATCCTGGCCGTGGACCCGCACGCCCTGGACCGGCTGGCCGTCGGTCACCCGGTGGCGCTCGTGTCGGGGACCAACGGCAAGACCACCACCACCAGCCTGCTGGCTGCCGCCCTGGCGACCACCGGGCCGGTCGTCACCAACCTCCAGGGAGCCAACCTGCCGCCCGGGCTGGCCTCGGCGCTGGCCGGGGGCCCGCCGGGGGCCCCTGCCGCCCTGGAGGTCGACGAGGCCTGGCTGGCCCGGGTGGTCGCCTCCACCGCCCCCCGGGCGGTGGCCCTGCTCAACCTCAGCCGGGACCAGCTCGACCGCAACAACGAGGTCCGCACGCTGGCGTCGGCCTGGCGGCGGATATTCGTCGACCGGCCCGGTGTCACGGTGGTGGCCAACGCCGACGACCCCCTGGTCGTGTGGGGGGCCGCCACGGCGTCGGACGTGCGGTGGGTGGGGGCCGGGCAGCCCTGGACCGACGACGCCGGCGGTTGCCCCCGCTGCGGGGGCCGGATCGATTTCGGCGACGCGGCCGGTTCCGGATGGGCCTGCCGGGACTGCGACCTGCGCCGCCCGGATCTCGACGTGTCCCTCCACCCGGGGCGCATCGAGTGGAGGGACGGCTCGTCGCTCCCCCTGGAGCTCCAGCTGCCCGGCCGGGCCAACCAGGCGAACGCCGCCATGGCGCTGGTGGTGTCAACCGTGTTCGGGGTGGACCGGGACCGGGCGAGGGCGGCCCTCGCCGGGGTGTCCGAGGTGGTGGGCCGCTACGCCGTGTTGCGCTCGGGGGGCGTGCAGGCCCGGCTGTTGCTCGCCAAGAACCCGGCCGGCTGGTTGGAGGTGTTCGACTTCCTCGGCCCGGGCCCCCGGCCGGTGGTGATAGCCATCAACGCCCGCATCGCCGACGGGCGGGACCCCTCCTGGCTGTGGGACGTGCCGTTCGAGAGGTTGCAGGGTCGGATGGTGGTGGCGACCGGCGAGCGCAGCCGGGACCTGGCGGTCCGGCTCCGATACGCCGGGGTGGAACACCTCCACGAGCCGGACCTGGTGGGAGCCCTCACCGCCAGCGGCGCCCCCGAGGTCGATGTCGTGGCCAACTACACCTCCTTCCAGCAGCTGAGGACCAGGCTCTCGTGACCGGTCCGTCGTCGGTCGCGGTGGCCCTCCTTTTTCCCGATCTGCTCGGTACCTACGGTGACTCGGGAAACGCCGTCATCCTGGCCCAGCGGCTCCGCTGGCGGGGTGTGGGGTCCGAGGTGGTCACGGTCCGCTCCGGTGATCCTGTGCCGTCTGGCTGCCAGATCTACGTGGTCGGCGGTGGGGAGGACCTGCCGCAGGCCCAGGCTGCCCGGCAGCTGGGAGCGGGCGACGACTCCGGGTCCCTCCGGCGGGCGGTGGACGCCGGCGCGGTGGTGCTGGCGGTGTGCGCCGGGGTGCAGATCCTGGGCCGGGCCTTCGTCGGCCCCGACGGTCGGGAGGCCACCGGCCTGGGACTGCTGGATTGCACCACCCGCCGGGGCACCCGGTCCCGGGCTGTGGGCGAGATCGTGGTGGACCCGGTCCCGGGACTCGGGTTGCCGGCCCTCACCGGATACGAGAACCACGGCGGGGTCACCACCGTGGGCCCCGGCAGCAGCCCGCTGGGGACGGTCCGTCACGGTCGGGGCAACGACGACGGATCGGGGACCGACGGGGCCTGGTCCGGGAAGGTCCTCGGCACCTACCTCCACGGCCCTGTCCTGGCCCGCAACCCGGCCCTGGCCGACCTGCTCCTGTCCTGGGTGGTCGGGCCGCTCGAGCCTCTGGACGACTCGGAGTGCGACGACCTGCGCCGGGACCGTTTCGCTGCCGCCGCCACCGAGGCCAGGATGACCCGGGCCCGGCGGCTCCTACGGCGGGTCTGACGATGCCCTCCAGCGCCCTGCTGACCGACCACTACGAGCTGACCATGCTCGACGCCGCCCTGTCGGCAGGCACCGCCGAGCGTCCGGTCTCGTTCGAGGTGTTCACCCGGTCCCTGCCTCCGGGTCGCCGTTACGGGGTGTTCGCCGGCCTGGGCCGGCTGCTCGACGTCCTCGGGGAGTTCCGCTTCGGCCCGGAGGAGATCGAGTGGCTGGCGTCGCGCCGGATCGTCTCGGACCGGGCGCTCGAATGGCTGGCCGCGTACCGCTTCTCCGGCGACATCGACGCCTACCGGGAGGGCGAGCTCTACACGGGAGGCTCACCGGTCGTGACCGTGACCGGCACCTTCGCCGAGACGGTGCTTCTGGAGACGGTGGTGCTCTCGGTGCTCAACCACGATTCCGCGGTGGCCGCCGCCGCGTCCCTCATCTCGGCCGCGGCCGGGGACCGCCCGGTTATCGAGATGGGCAGTCGTCGCACCGACCCCGATGCCGCAGTGGCCGCCGCGCGGGCGGCGTTCATAGCCGGGCTGGGCTCCACCTCCAACCTGGAGGCCGGCCGCCGCTACGGCATCCCCACCGCCGGCACCTCGGCCCACGCTTTCGTCCTGCTGTTCCCCGACGAGCGCCACGCCTTCGACGCCCAGCTCTCCTGCCAGGGTGTGTCGACCACGCTTCTGGTCGACACTTATGACACTGAGAATGCCATCCGTCTGGCGGTGGAGGCGGCCGGCCCGGAACTGGGGGCGGTACGGATCGACTCCGGTGACCTGGGAGCCGAGGCGCTCCGCGCCCGGACCCTGCTCGACTCGATGGGTGCCACCACCACCAAGGTGGTGGTCACGGGGGACCTCGACGGGGCGTCGATCGCCGCGCTGGCTTCCAGCCCCGTCGACGCCTACGGGGCGGGCACCAGCGTGGTCATGGGCGGGGGGTTCCCTACCTGCGGCTTCGTGTACAAGCTCGTCGCCGTCGACGGGCAGCCCGTCGAGAAGCGCTCCCCGGGCAAGGAGACCGTCGGCGGGCTGAAGCGGGCCTGGCGCCTGGCCGGCGAGGGTATCGAGGCGGTAGGGCCCCTGTCGTGCGAGGGGCCGCCCGGTGGGCGGCCGCTGCAGGAGCGGGTGGTCGAGCGGGGAAGGCGCGTGGATGGGTCGGACCTGGAGGCCAGCCGGCATCTCCACCTCCGGTCGCGCCGGGAGCTGGGTCCGGACCGGGACCTGCTCCTCCAGCGGCTGTAGGGCTCTAGGCTCGGCGGGTGGCCGGCCGGCGGGTGGCCGGCTGGCGGGTCTGGCGGCGGGCCGTCGTGGTGGCCACCTCGCCGGCCGCTCCCTGGGTCCGCTCCCACAGCTTGATGCCGCCGAGGATCCCGGCGCTGTTGTCCACGACGGTCACCGCGTCCGGCAGATCGGTGCCCAGCCGGACGGAGTTGCCCCCGCCGACGTAGCAGTGGTCGAAGAAGGTGAGCGCCCTCACCGTCTCGATCGCCTCGAAGACCCGGGCCACCCACTTCTTGTTGCCCATCTTCTTGCGGGCGGCGTCACCGAGGACCTCGTTGTAGCTCTTTCCCTTGCGCAGCGGGTGGTGGGCGAACTCGAAATGGGGGAGCAGCTGTCCGCCGAGGAAGAACGCCGTGCCGACGCCGGTTCCGAGGGTCAGCACCGCTTCGAACCCCTTGCCTTCTATGACCGCGGCGCCCTGCAGGTCGGCGTCGTTGGCCACCTTGGCCGGCTTGCCGGTCACCTCCTCGAGCGCGGCTGCCAGATCGAAGCGGTGCCAGGCCGTGACCAGCTTCGGTGCGGGGGTCCCCCCCGGCCCGTCGGGGGAGACGAAGTGGGGAGCCGAGAGGATCTGGCCGTTGCGGACCATGCCCGGGAATCCGACCGACACCCGGTCGAAGGGGGGTAGTTGGCGGATCAGGTCCTGCAGTTCGATCACCAGCTTCTGCGGTGAAAGGGGATATGGGGTGTCGGTCCGGACCCGGGCGTGCTCCATCTGCCCGGTGCCGTCCAGGACCGACGCCTTAAGGCCGGTGCCGCCGATGTCGATGGCGAGGGTGTCGGGAGAGGGATCGGGGCTTGTGCTGGCGGCCATTCCGCGAGACTATTCCTTGATCGGAGCCATGGGACTCTTGGCTCTGGGCCTATCCCGGCCGACGGGGTAGGAAGTGGGTGTGGGAGACAGTCAGCTGGACA
>JAKAXN010000158.1 GCA_021816565.1 Actinomycetes bacterium | reverse complement strand
GGGTCCCGGGGTCGACCAGGGCCCGGGCGGTGATGGAGCGGTCCTGGGCGGAGATACCGGTGGACGTGCCGGTCCGGTAGTCCACGGTGACGGTGAACGCGGTGCGCTGGGCTTCGGTGTTGCGCTCCACCATGAGCGGCAGGTCCAGCTCGTCGGCCCGGGTGTTGGTGACCGCGGCGCAGATGAGCCCGGAGGTGTAGCGCACGAAGAAGCCCATGGCCTCGGGCGTGGCGTGCTCGGCGGCGATGATCAGGTCGCCTTCGTTCTCCCGGTCCTCGTCGTCGACGACGACCACCATCTGGCCGGCCGCTATGGCGGCTACGGCGTCTTCGATTGCAGCGCTGGGCAAGGTCAGCCCTCTCCTGTACTGGCCAGTCCCCGGTAGGGGCTGGCGGCTCCGGCTGCGAGCAGCCGCTCGGCGTATTTGGCCATGACGTCCACCTCGAGGTTCACCCGGTCGCCCGGGCGGCGCCGGCCGAGGGTGGTGACGGCCATGGTGTGGGGGATGACCGCCACGGTGAAGCCGTCGGCCGTGACGGCCACCACCGTCAGGCTGATCCCGTCGACGGTGACCGAACCTTTCTCCACGAGGTACCGCCGCACCTCCTCCGGGGCCCGGACCTGCAGGCCCGGGGCCGCCCCGGTCACCTCTCCGACCCCGTCCACGTGGCCCTGCACCAGGTGGCCGCCCAGGCGGGCGCCCAGGGCCAGGGCCCGTTCCAGGTTGACCGGGTCGCCGATGCCGACGTCGCCGAGGTTGGTGCGCGACAGGGTCTCGGCCACCGCGTCTGCGGCCCACCAGCCCGGTCCCTGGTCCACCACCGTCAGGCAGCAGCCGTTGACACTGATGGAGTCACCGACGGCTGTGCCGTCGGTCACCACCGCGGCGCTGAAGACCAGCCGGACCCCTCCGGGCGCAGCGGCGGTATCCTCCCGGGCGCTCAGGGTGCCCATCTCCTCGACGATGCCTGTGAACATTCAACGTTTACGGTACGGCATCGGGGTTCGGACCAGCCAGAAGATCGATCCGCACATCGGGACCGATGGCCCGTACCGAAGATATCCGGCCCCGCCCGAGGGCGGACATCGTGGGGGCCCCGGGGCCGGCGAACATGGGCCGGCCGTCGTCGCCGCCCATCAGCGCCGGGGCGTAGTAGAAGACGTACTGGTCCACCAGGCCCAGCCGGTGCAGCTCCCCGGCCACGCCGGCCCCGCCCTCCACCAGCAGCTGGATCACCCCCCGGCGGCCCAGCTCGTCGAGAAGCGGGCCCGGGTCGCCGTGGTGCTCGAGCGCCGGTCGGGCCCGGGCCCCCTCGGGCGCCCGGCCCAGGATGACCCGCAGGGGTTGGCGGCCCCCGGCCACCCCGGGGTCGCGCACGGTCAGGGCCGGGTCATCGGCGCGCGCGGTGCCGGCGCCCACGGCGATGGCGTCGCTCTCGGCCCGCAGGCGCTGCACGTCGGCCCGGGCCTCGGGGCCGGTGATCCACTGGGAGGTGCCGTCCGGGGCGGCGATGCGCCCGTCGAGGGTGGCCGCCAGCTTGAGCACCACCCACGGCCGGCCCCGGCGGCGGTGCTTGAGGTAGGGCGCGAGCGAGCCGGCCGCCGCGGCCGCCCCCACGCCCACCTCGACCTCGACGCCGGCGGCGCGCAGCCGGGCCAGGCCGGCCCCCGACACGTTCGGGTCGGGGTCCTCGAGGGCCACCACGACCCGGCGCACCCCGGCCTCGATCAGGGCGTCGGCGCACGGCGGGGTGCGGCCGTGGTGGGAGCACGGCTCGAGGGTGACATAGACGGTGGCGCCCCGGGCCGACTCCCCGGCGAGCTGCAGGGCGGTGGCCTCGGCGTGGGGGCCGCCGGGCGGGGCGGTCGCCCCGAGGGACACCGGATCCTCCCCCGCCGGCACCACTACCGCGCCCACCCACGGGTTCGGAGACGTCAGGGCCCGCACGCTCTGGCCGACTTCGATGGCTTCAGCCATCCACACCTCGTCGGCCTCGGCTCCGGCGGCGCCCGGTCGGGGGCCGGGGCCCGATGGGTTCACGGGTGGCGGGTCTCTTGCTCCCCGAGCAGGTCGAGGGCGTGCGGCAGGATGTCAAGCACGGCCTGGAGGCACTCCACCGCCCCCTTCGGGGAACCGGGGGTGTTGAGGATGATGGTGTGCTGGCGGATGCCGGCCACACCACGCGACAACCGGCCCAGGGGGCTGACCAGCCTCATGGCCTCGGCCAGACCGGGGGCGTCACGCTCGATGACCTCGCGGGTGCCCTCGGGCGTCTGGTCCCGGGGGGCGAACCCGGTGCCGCCGGTGGTGACCACCAACCCGCTGAAACTGGCCGAGACCCGGGCCAGCTCCCCCGCCACCGAAGCCACCCCGTCGGCCACCACCGAGCGCTCGATCACCGTGAAGCCGGCTCCGGTCAGCACCTCCTCCAGGGCCTGGCCCGAGCGGTCCTCGCGGGTCCCGGCGATGACCCCGTCGGAGACCGTGACGACCTTGGCCTGGTAGCCGCTCACGCCCCGACCGCCTTCTCCGCCGCCGCCCTGATGGCGGCGGCCGCCGCCGGGGGGTCCTGGTGGCCGAATATGGCGCTGCCGGCCACGAACATCCGGGCTCCGGCTTCGGCCACCAGCCCGACGGTGGCGGCGTCGATGCCGCCGTCCACCTCGATGGTGAGGTCCAGCCCGTCGCGGCGGGCGATCTCGGCGGCCCGGGCGATCTTCGGCACCGCCTCGTGCATGAAGTGCTGGCCGCCGAAGCCGGGGTGGACCGACATCACCAGCAGCAGGTCGATCCGGTCGAGCCACTGCTCGCACTCCGAGATGGGCGTCTCGGGGTTCACCGCCAGCCCCACGTGCAGCCCGAGGTCCCGCATGGCGGCGATGAGATCGGCGGTACCGCCGATCTCGACGTGGACGCTGCAGCTGTTGGCCCCGGCGTCGGCGAAGGCCTTCAGGTAGTGCCCCGGGTTGGTCATCATCAGATGGCAGTCCAGGTAAGCGTCGGTGTGCCTGCGGATCGACGCCACCACCGGCGGCCCGATGGTCAGGTTCGGGACGAAGTGACCATCCATGACGTCCACGTGGAGCCAGTCGGCCTGGGGCCTGACCCGGTCGATCTCCCGACCCAGGGCGGCGAAATCGGCCGACAGGATGGACGGCGCCATTCGGATGGTCTGCACGTCAGGGTTCACCCGCCCAAGTTACCGGGCGGCCCGGAGGGTCAGGAGGAACATCCCGTCGGTGCCGGCGGCCTGCGGCAGGAGCAGGGCGCCCCGGCCAGCGGGGGTCCAGGGCCCGCCGGGCGGGGGTAGCGGCTTCAGTCCGGGCAACGTGCGGCTGAGCCAGTTGTCGATCGATGCCGTCTCGGCGACCGACAGCGTGCACACGCTGTAGGCCAGGACCCCGCCCGGGCGCACCAGCCCGGCAGCCGAGGCGAGGAGGCGCCGCTGCAGCGCCGCCAGCCGGTCGATGTCGTCCGGGCTGACCCGCCAGCGGGCGTCGGGCCGGCGGCGCAGCACCCCCAGCCCGGAGCAGGGAGCATCGACCAGCACCAGGGAGAACCCGTTGTCGCGGAACGGGGCGGCCGTCCCGTCGGCCACCACGGTGGCCACGTTGGCAGTCGCGGTCCCGGCGTTGGCCCCGGCGGTCCGCTCGGCGTTGGCCGCCACCACCCGGGCCCGGCTCGGTGACACGTCCGCTGCCACCACCAGGCCCATGGTCGCGCCGTCGGGCCCGCCGGCCAGCCCGGTGGCCTTGCCGCCGGGTGCCGCGCACATGTCGAGCACCGGTCCGGGGCCCGCCAGCGGTCCGAGGTGGGTGGCGATCATCTGGCTGGCCGGATCCTGGATGTAGCCGTCGGAGCGGACCGAGACGGTGGCCGGCTCGTTCATGGTCTGGAGGGCCTGGCGGGCCCGGTCCCGGCCCAGATCGGCGCTGAGGCGCTCGAGTATCCAGTCCGGGTAGCTGAGCTCGGTAGCCAGGTCCGGCCAGGCGACCAGGCCCTGGTCGACCTCGGCCGCCACCCGGCGCAGCACCGCGTTGACCACCGATCGCCCCGGTCCGGACACCTCGGCGACCGTGGCCGACACCGCGGCGTGGGGCGGGATCCTGGTCCAGCCCAGCTGGTAGGCCCCGAGACGGAGAGCGGCCCGCACCTGGGCGTCGACGCGGCCGCGGGTGTAGCGACCGGTCAGCCAGTCGCAGGCCCGCTGCATGCGCGACGCCCCGTAGACCAGTTCGGTGACGAGGTGGCGGTCCCGGGGCTCGAGCCGGCTGGCTCCGAGCAGCTCCGGGACCACGACATTGGCCCGGGCTCCCCCGTCGATGTCGATCAGGGCCCGCAGCGCCAGCCCGCGGGCCGTGGTGTCACGAGCCGAGCGCATGGACCCTCGCACCCCGCAACCAGTCGGTGGCTGGCATGGGCCGCTTGCCCTCCGGTTGGACCACCTCGAGGCGCAGGCCACCCCGGCCGGTGGCCGCCACGTCGCCGTGCAGGGTGCCGGGGGCGGCCCCGGAGGGGACACCGGCTTCCACCGGGGTGGCCCGGACCACCAGCAGCCGGCGCCCGGCCCAGGTGGTCCAGGCCCGCCCGAGGCGCACCACCCGGTGCAGCTCGCTCGCCGGGCGGTCCCAGTCCAGGCGCAGGTCGGCTGGTTCTATCTTGTCGGCGTAGGTGGCCTGGCCCGCTTGCGGGATGGGGTCGCCCAGGCCCTCGTCGAGGGCCTGCACCAGCAGCTCGGCCCCCATGCGGGCCAGCCGGCCGGTGAGCTCCTCGGCGGTCTCCGCGGCACCGATGGGGGTCTCCCGGCGCCGGTACACCGCCCCGGTGTCGAGGCCCTCCTCCACCTCCATGAGGCACACGCCGGTCGTGGCGTCCCCGGCCAGCACGGCCCGCTCCACCGGCGCCGCGCCCCGCCACCGGGGCAGGAGCGAGAAGTGGACGTTGACCATCGCCAGCGCGGCCAGGACGTCGGGCTTGATGATCCGCCCGTAGGCCACCACCACGCCCAGCTCCGCCCCGGCGGAGGTCACCTCGGCGATGTCGGAGGTGGCCCTGATGCCGTGCCGCAGGGCCGCGGCCTTGACCGGGGTGGGGGCCATGGCGCCGCCCCGGCCCCTCCGCTTGTCGGGTCGGGTGACGACCAGCCGGATGTCGTGGCCGGCGCCCACCAGAGCGTCGAGGGCCACCGCCGCCGGTTCCGGCGAACCCAGGAAGACCAGGCGCAGGGAGCTCAGCTCCCGACCGACTCGGCTCGCCGGCGCAGTTCTCTCATGGCCTCACGCTTCTGATCCTTGTCGAGCATGCTGAGCAGCAACCGCCCGTCCAGGTGGTCCAGCTCGTGCTGGAAGCACCGGGCCTCGATCTCATCGGCCTCGATGGAGACCTCGCGGCCTTCCAGGTCGTAGCCGGTGAGGTGGATCTCCTTGGGCCGCACGATCGGGAAGAACAGCCCGGGGATCGACAGGCACCCCTCCTCGTACTCCCACTCACCGCGCGTCTCGCTGATGGTCGGGTTGACGATGGTCAGCGGGTCGTCCTCACCGAACTGGCAGACGAACAAGCGCTTCTGGATGCCCACCTGCGGGGCGGCCAGACCCAGCCCGTGGGCCTCGTGCATGGTCTCGACCATGTCCTCGGCCAGGCGGACCAGCTTCCCGTCGATGTCGGTCACCTCGCTGGCGGGGCTGGTCAGGACGGGGTCCCCGAAAAGCCGGATCTGGTAAGAAGCCACGCTCCCATGGTACCGATGGTGCGCTCATGACCCACTACTTCGATCCGACCCCGCCCGGCCCGTCGCGGCCCCGGCGCGTGGAGTTGACGCTGCCGGACCTGCGGGTGCAGCTGACCGCCGACCGGGGGGTGTTCGCCGGTGGCGGGGTCGACCTGGGCACCCTGGAGCTCCTGCGCACGGTTCGTGGCATCCCGGACCCGGCCGGGCCGGTCCTGGACCTGGGGTGCGGGTACGGGCCGATCGCCGTGACGGTGGCCAGCCGCTACCCGGCCTCGACGGTGTGGGCGGTGGATGTGAACACCAGGGCGGTGGAGCTGACCCGGGCCAACGCCGCGGCCCTGGGCCTGGGCAACGTCCGGGCGGTGACCCCGGAGGGGGTGCCGGCCGACCTGCGATTCGCCCAGCTGTGGTCCAATCCACCCATCCGTATCGGCAAGGCGGCGCTCCACGAGCTGCTGGAGCAGTGGCTGCCCAGGCTGGCCACCGGTGCCACGGCGTGGCTGGTGGTCCAGAAGAACCTGGGCTCGGACTCGCTGGCCGAGTGGATGCGCTCCACCGGCTACGACGTGGCTCGCCTGGCGTCGCGCAAGGGCTACCGGATCCTGCAGGTCGACGCCCGGTGAAGCAGCTCCGTCCCACCGACCTCAAGCGCCTGCACCGGGAGTGGAACCGCCGCAGCGCCGGGCGGCTGTCGCTGCTGCTCGACGGGGTGCAGTCGCCGTTCAACGTCGGGTCGATAGTGCGCACCGCCGCCGCCTACCGGGTGGAGCACCTGTACCTGGCCGGTCCCACCCCGTCGCCGACGGGCGCCAAGTCGGCCAAGGTGTCGCTCGGGACCGAGCGGTACCTGTCGTGGTCGGTCTTCGAGCGGGGCGCCGACGCCGCCGACGCGGCCCGCGAGGATGGCTTCACGGTGGTCGGCCTCGAACTGGCCGACGCCGCGGTGCCGCTGCACCAGATGACCGCCGGCCCCGACGTGTGCCTGGCCGTCGGCAACGAGGACCACGGTCTCAGCCCCGCCACCCTGGCCGCGTGCGACGCCGTGGCGTTCCTGCCGTTGATGGGTCGGGTCGGCTCGCTCAATGTGGCCACCGCGGCGGCAATCGCCCTCTACGAGCTGCGCCGTCAGGGCTGGGTATGAGCGTCCCGGGGGCCTAGTCCCGGCCGACCAGCGCGGCGGTGGCCGAATCGTGCTGGGCCACCAGCTCCCGGCACCGGCTCAGCTCCTCCGCGGTCAGCGCCGGGGTCAGGCGCAGCGCCAGCGGCCGGATGGCGATGCCGCCACGGGCCCGGAAGTCGCCGAACACCCGCAGATACCGCGGCGCCATGACCGTCACCAGGTCGTCGGCGATGCGGTTGATGCAGTCCTCGTGGAAGGCGCCGTGGTTGCGGTACGCCCCGAGGTAGAGCTTCAGGCTCTTGCTCTCGACGCACAACCCGGCCGGGATGTAGTGGATGTGCACCCGGCCGAAGTCCGGCTGGCCGGTCATGGGGCACAGGCTGGTGAACTCGGCGCAGTCGAGGCCCACCACCCAGGGAGAACCGGGACGGGAGTTGTCGAACACCTCGAGGATGTCGGCGCTCGGCTCCTCGTAGCGGTACCGGGTCGCCGAACCCAGTTTGGTCAGCTTGGATGTGTCGCTCATCGGATGACCGAGGCTACCCACTGCGGGTGGGCTAGAGCCGGGGTGGGTCCACCGCCACCCGCAGGGTGCCCTTCTCCGGGCGGGGTAGGGCGGCCAGGGCGTCGGCCAGGGCGGTCGGATCGGGGGCCCTCACCAGCCACCGTCCAGCGTCGGGACCCATGACCGTGACACCGCGGAGGCGCCCGACCCATTCCCCGGCGGCGTCGCCCGACACCAGGGCCACCGCGGCGAACGGCGGGAAGCCCAGCGCCCGGCGCAGCTCCACCTGGTCGTCGGTGGCCAGCGCCGGGTTGGCGGTCACCGCCGCCCTTATGACCGGGTGGTCCGGGATCCGGGACTGGACCATCACCCGGCCCGGCCGGCCCCGCACCACCCGGGAGGCCAGCGCCAGCAGGGCCAGGGCCTCCTCGGGGGCCCGCACCCGGGGGGCCAGCAGCTCCTGGTCGAAGTCGACGAAGGCGACGGTGGAGAAACCCGACGCCGGGTCCAGCCGGTGCAGCAGGGCCTCGGTGCCCACCAGGACGTCCTGATCGGGCCGGGGGCCGGCCGGGCCGCTCACCTCGCCGACCGGTCGTCCGGCCAGCCGCTCCAGATCGTCGCGGGCCCGGCCGGTGCCGATGCGCAGCGACTTCAACGCGATCGAGCCGCAGCGGGCGCACACCGCCGGCCTCTCCTGGCCGCATCGGGGGCAGGCCAGCCGTCCCGGCTCGGGTGACCCGACCGCCGAGCGGCAGTGCTCGCAGCGCACCACCTCCCCGCACGAGCCGCAGGCCAGCAGCCGGACCCGGCCGGTGCGGTTCAAGATGCACGCCACCTTCTGGCCGGAGCGGACCACCTCCACCAGCCGGTCGGAGTAGAGGCCCAGCCGGGGATCGTCGCCGCGGCGGTCGATCACCTCCGTGGCGGCCCAGCCGGCCCGCTCGACGCTGGGCTCGGGAGCCTGCAGGCGCCCCAGCGCCAGGATCTCGAGCGACGGGCAGGCGCTCAGCAGGTAGCACGCGGCCCCGGCCCGGCGGGCCCGTTCGACGGCCACGGTGACCGCGCTCCACGTCGGGGCGCCCTCCTGGCGCAGGCTCTCGTCGTGGGCGTCGAGCACGACCACCGCGGCCAGGCCGGGGCAGGGCCCCCACGCCGCGGCCCGGGAGCCGATGACCACCCCGGCCCCGGCCCGGGCCGCCGGCCAGTCCCCGGGCAGCAGGGCCACGTCGGCGCCGGCCCGGCGCAGGCGCCCGGCCAGCACCGCGGCCCGGGCCGCGGAGGCCACCACCACCAGGGTGGGGCCCGCCTGGGCGGCGGCGGCGACCAGCGCGGTGGGATCGGAGGCCGGGCCCACCCGCAGGACGTGCGGACCGGGCCCGTAGGGCAGGGCCGCGCCCGGCGGGGCCGGCGGGCGGCTCCGGGCCGTGGGCAGGCGCGGCACCGCCGAATCAGCCGACGCGGCGGTGAGGAACGACGCCCGCTTGGCGGCCCAACGCCACGCCGCCCAGGCAGCCAGGTCCACCACGGCCGGCTCCGGGCCGTGACCTCGCCGCTTGGCCAGCGGCTTCAGCGGCGGTCCCTGGTAGCTGCGGTCCACCGGCCCGGTGGCCACCACCCAGGCCCCGACCCGCCGGCCCCCCAGCTGCACCCGCACCTGCGTACCGACGTCGATCCCGCCGGCCATGGCCGGCGGGATCACGTAGTCGAACTCCTTGTCGATACCGGAGACGTCGGTGACCACCCGGGCCACCGACCCCTCCCCGGTACCGGCCCCGTCCCGGTGGCCGGGGCCGCCGGGACGGGCCTGGCGGATCAGACGCCCAGAGCCGACTTGAAGGCGTCCAGCCGGCTGAGCTGCTCCCAGGTGAACTCCTTCTCGCCCCGCCCGAAGTGCCCGTAGGCGGCGGTGCGCCGGTAGATGGGCCGGCGCAGGTCCAGGTCCCGGATGATGGCGGCCGGGCGCAGGTCGAACACCTGGTCCACCGCGGCCACGATCCGGGCCGGGTCCACCTGCTCGGTGCCGAAGGTCTCGACCAGCAGCGAGACCGGCCGGGCCACGCCGATGGCGTAGGCGACCTGGATCTCGCAGCGGGCGGCGGCACCGGAAGCCACCACGTGCTTGGCCACCCACCGGGCGGCGTAGGCCGCGGAGCGGTCCACCTTGGAGGGGTCCTTCCCGGAGAACGCCCCGCCCCCGTGGCGGGCCGAGCCGCCGTAGGTGTCGACGATGATCTTGCGCCCGGTCAGCCCGGCGTCGGCGTGGGGGCCGCCCAGCTCGAACTTGCCGGTCGGGTTGGCCAGGATCTTGTAGCCGTCCCCGGCGAACTGGGACGGGATGAGCGGGGCGATCACGTGGTCGCGCAGGTCCGGGAGCAGGAGG
>JAKAXN010000157.1 GCA_021816565.1 Actinomycetes bacterium | reverse complement strand
GAGTTCGTCGGGTCCCGCCTGGCGGCGTTCAAGGTGCCGGTGAAGGTGTGGTTCTACTCCGGGGAGCTGCCCCGCAACCCGGCCGGCAAGGTCCTGAAGCGGGACCTGCGCATCGAGCTGGTCGGTTCCTGACCGGCGCCCGGCTGTGACGTAGTCCTCTCGTGCCCCGGCCGGTGGCAGCTGATACTCCGGTCATGAAGACATACCCGATCGAGAGGCGGGACCTGGTGGAGCGGACGACGGCGGTGGTCCGCTCCACCGTCGAGCTCGGCGGGATCGGGCCGTTCGTGGCCCGATCCATCGCCGAGGTGGCCAGGGTGCTGGCGGGCCAGGGTCGGCCCTCCACCGGCCCGCCGTTCGCCCGGTACCACCGCGCCGGGGCGGAGGTGTTCGACGTCGAGGTCGGCTTCCCCACGGAGGGTGCTGTGACGGAGACCGGTGGGGTGGTGGCATCCTCGCTCCCGGGTGGGCCGGCCGCGGTCATGACCTACGTCGGCCCCTACGAGGAGATGGAGGAGGCCTACGGCGCGCTGGTCGCCTGGGTGGCCGACCGGGGCGGGAAGACCGCGGGTGACCCCTGGGAGATCTACCTGAGCGACCCGGCCGAGGAGCCCGACCCGGCGTCGTGGCGCACCGAGATCGTCATGCCCTTCACCGGGTGACCGCCCGGGGGTCGGGCCCCGGTGGGCCCTTCCGACTAGGGCCGGAGGGGCTCCAGGAAGGGCAGCAGCTTCTCGAGGTCGTCGGGGGTGGCCACGTTGGCCCGGGTGGACTGCTCGACGCTGCGCTTGACCATGCCCGACAGCTCCGAGCCGGGACCGAGTTCGAGGAAATGGGTGACGCCCATCCGCTGCATGGTCTCGAGGGTCTCCCGCCAGCGCACCGGGGCGGTCAGCTGTCGGGAGAGCAGATCGGCGAAGCCCCCACGGTGGGCCGCGGCGTCCACGTTGGCCACCACGTCGATGGTGGTGTCGTGGAAGTGGGCGGCGTCGAGGGCGGCGTCGAGGCGGGCCTGGGCCGGGGCCATGAGAGGGGAGTGGAACGCCCCGCCCACCGGGAGGGCCATCACCCGCTTGGCGCCCAGGGAGCGGGCCGCCTCGGCGGCCTGCTCGACGCCCCCGGCGGTGCCGGCTATGACGATCTGGCCGGGGGCGTTGTCGTTGGCCGGCCACGCCCCGTCCACACCCTCACAGGCCTGGCGGACCAGGACCGGATCCAGGCCGAGCACCGCCGCCATGGTGCCGGGGGCGGCGTCGGCGGCCGACTGCATGGCCTCCCCGCGGGCGGCGACCAGCCGGGCGCCGGCGTCGGCCGGCAGGGCCTCGGCGGCCACCAGCGCGGTGTACTCGCCGAGGCTGTGACCGGCCACGGCTCCCACGGGGACGTACTCCAGCCCGTTGGATCGGGCCGCGTACAGCGTGACCAGGCTGAGGGTGTAGGCCGCCAGTTGGGCGTTGCGGGTGGCCTTGAGCGTCTCGGCGTCGGCTTCTGTCAGGAGCGAGGCCACGTCCCGGCCCGTTGCCTCCGAGACCTTCTCCACCACGGCCCACGCCGGATGGTTGGTCCAGGGGACGCCCATGGCCGGTCGTTGGGAGCCCTGTCCGGGGAATAGCAGTGCCAGCACCCGCCCGACCCTAATGGTCGCAGCGCCATCCATATTTCCTAGGACGTCCTACAATGGCGGTGTGCAACCGATCACTCTCACCGACGAGCAGAAGGCGTTCCGGGCCGCCGTGCGGCAACTGTCCGAGGAGCGCTTCGCCCCCCGTGCTGCCGAGGTGGACGCCACCGGAGAGTTCAGCTGGGACAATTTCAAGGACTGCGTCTCGATGGACCTCCCCGGGATGACCATCCCCGAGGAGTACGGCGGTTCGGGGGCCGACCACGTCACCCAGGCCATCATGGTGGAGGAGCTCGCCCGGGTGTGCGCCTCGACCAGCCTGATGATGGGGGTCAACGGCTTGGCCATGACCCCGATCGTCAACTGGGCCTCCCACGAGCTCAAGTCCAGGTACCTGCCGAAGGTGGCGAGCGGGGAGAGCCAGGGCAGCTACTGCCTCTCCGAGGCGGAAGCGGGCAGCGACGTGGCGTCGATGACCACCCGGGCCGAGCGCGACGGGGACTTCTACGTCCTCAACGGCCGCAAGCAGTGGATCACCAACGCCGGCATCTCCGACATCTACGTGGTCTTCGCCAAGACCGACCCCTCGGCCGGGGCCAAGGGGGTGTCCTGCTTCCTCGTGGAGAAGGACATGGGCCTCCAGATCGGCAAGCTCGAGCACAAGCTCGGGATCCACGGCAGCCCCACCGGCGAGGTGATCCTCGAGGACGTGCGGGTCCCGGCGGCCAACCTGATCGGCGAGGTGGGTCAGGGCTTCATGATCGCCATGCACACCCTCGACCGCACCCGGCCCCTGATCGCCGCCCAGGCGGTAGGTATCGCCCAGGGGGCCATCGACTACGCCGCCGGCTACATGAAGGAGCGCAAGACCTTCGGCCGGCCCATCGCCGAGTACCAGGGCCTGCAGTTCATGCTGGCCGACATGGCCATGAAGACGGAGGCGGCCCGGACCCTCACCTACCGGGCCTGCGCCATCATCGACGAGGGTGACCCCGACCGCGAGCTCAACTCGGTCGGTGCCATGGCCAAGTGCTTCGCCTCCGACACCGCCATGGCGGTCACGACCGACGCGGTGCAGCTGCTCGGCGGATACGGCTACACCACCGACTTCCCGGTGGAGCGGATGATGCGCGACGCCAAGATCACCCAGATCTACGAGGGCACCAACCAGATCCAGCGGATCGTGATCGCCCGCAACCTCCTCAAGTAGCGCGCCCGGCCGACCGGCCGCCCCGATTGTCGGCGGGGCGGTCCCGGCCGGGCTGCTCGCTGAAGCCCAGCCGGCGGTACAGCCGCACCGCCGGATTGTGGCGGGTCACCATCAGCGACCATGCGGTCGCCCCGGAGGAGAGCAGGGCGTTGGCGCTGCGGGCGATGAGCATGGAGCCGACACCGCGGGACTGCCAGGCCGGGTCCACCAGGGCGAAGGCCAGCAGAGGCTCCGCCTCCCAGGTCGTGACCACGGTGGCGCCGGCCAGCCCACCGGGCCCGGGGCCGGCCGCGGCGAAGCTGCAGTCGGGCCGCAGATCCCCGAACTGCCCGGCCATGGTCCGGGCCGCCACGTCCACGTGGTCCTCGAGGAGCAGACCCTGCTCGTCGAGCATGGTCTCGTAGGCCCGGAGCATCAGGGCGCCGAGGGGCCCGGCGTCGCGCTCGCCGAGCGGCCGGACCACCAGCCCCTCAGGCGGCGGGGGAGAGGCCAGCGGGGCCGCCAGCGGTGCTCGCATGGTGATGGCCTCACCGCGCATGCTGCGAAGTTAATCCCCGCCGGCGCCGGGGCAAGCCGAACGGGCCGTGGCGATCCTCCTGCACCTGGTCCGGGCCGCCGCGGGATAAGGCAGTTCTTGCGACAGAACCGGTACAGTCGGGCCATGCGAGAGCTCAGGGGCGGAGGGGGGATCCCGTGAGGGGATCGATGCGGCGCCAGGCCCGGATCAGCCGGCCGGCCGGCGAGGTGTGGCCGTGGATCGGCCGGGCGGACCGGTTGGCCTCGTGGTTCCCGGGGATCGAATCCTGCTCGGTGGAGGGGGAGACCCGCACCATCGTCACCGGGGCGGGCACCACGCTCACCGAGCGCATAGTCACCAACGACCCCCTCCAGCGGCGCTTCCAGTACCGCCTGGACCTGCCCCTGCTCCGCGAGCACCTCTCGACCCTGGACGTCGTGGACCTGGACGAGGGGAGCTGCCTGGTCCTCTACGGGGTCGACGCCGACCCGGCGACCATGGCCCTGGTCATCGCCGGTGCAGCGGGCAACGCCCTGCGCACCCTCAAGGAGATGCTCGAGCAGGAGGAGGTCGGATAGTGGGACGCAAGATCCTTCTCGTCACCACCGATCAGCAGCGCTACGACACCCTGGGCTGCAACGGGGGGCAGCTGGCCCGCACCCCGGTGGTGGACCGGCTGGCGGCCGAGGGCATCCGCTACGAGCGCGCCGTGCCCCAGTCGGTGGTGTGCATGCCCTCGAGGTCGACCATCCTGACCGGGCAGCACCCGTCCACCCACGGGGTGTGGATGAACGGGGTGCCCCTGCCCCCGGGCGCCCCGTCGTTCGCCGAGGTCCTGCGCCGTTCCGGTTACCGCACGGCGCTGGTGGGCAAGGCCCACTTCGAGCCGTTCCTGGACCCGTTCCTGCGGTTCCAGGAGAACCGGGTGCCGCCCGGCGGGGACTTCCCGGCCGGCGGGGCCCATCGCGGCTTCGAGCACATCGAGACGGCCACCCACGGGGTGGCCGGGCCGCTGCACTACGCCCAGTGGATGCGGGCCAACCACCCGGAGGCGCTCGGTGGCTTCTTCGCCGTGCTGGACTCCGACATGCAGGTGAGCGGCCAGGGCGGGGGCGACACCGGGGCGCCGCAGGTGAAGCTCAACCCCGTGCCCAGGGAGTGGTACCACACCGACTGGGTCGCCGAGCGCACCATCGCCTGGCTGGAGGGCCTGGCGGCCGACGAGGACTGGTTCTGCTGGATGAGCTTCCCGGACCCGCACCACCCGTGGGATCCGCCCCGGTCCGAGATCGGGCGGGTGGACTGGCGCGACGTGGCGCTCCCGGCCGGCTACGGGCCCAGCCGGGAGGCGAGGGAGGCGGTGATCGACTCCAAGCCGCGGCACTGGCGGCTGTGGTACGACGGCGCCCTGGTGTCCAACTACGAGGCCCCGGCCCGGTGGGTCCCGGCGACGCTGACCCCCGATCAGGTGCGCGAGGTGAACGCCCTCAACGCGGTCGAGTGCGAGCTCATAGACGAGGCCCTGGGCCGGGTGCTGGCGGCGATCGGGAGGAAGGGCTGGGCCGACGACGTCGACGTCATCTTCACCACCGATCACGGCGAGCTCCAGGGGGACTTCGGGCTCCTCTTCAAAGGTCCCTACCACGTCGACGGCCTGATGCGGCTGCCCCTGGTGTGGCGGCCGGCGCCGTCAGCCGGCCGGAGCCCGGCGGTGGTGGGGGCGCCGGTGGGTCTGTTGGACCTGGCCCCGACCATCTGCGGGGCGGCCGGGGTGCCGGTCCCGGAGTGGATGGAGGGCCGGCCGTTGCCGGTGGATGACTCCGACGCGGCCGAGCGCGGCTTCGCCCGGGTGCTCACCGAGTGGGACAGCGAGCTGTTCGGGGTGGACGTGCACGTCCGGACCATCACCCAGGGCCAGCTGGTGTGCACCACCTACATGCCCGGCACGGCCCACGACGGCAGCGAGGGGGAGCTGTACGACCTCGACGCCGACCCCCTCCAGTTCGTGAACCGGTGGGACGACCCGGCGTGGCGGGCGGTACGCGACGACCTGGTGGCGGAACTGCGCGCCGCCGCGCCCCCGAGCAGGCCCAGGGCGGAGGTGGAAGCCCCGGTCTGATCAGGCCGGGCCGGCCAGGTCCCGGCGCATCCGGGAACTGGCCAGGGCGGCGTGGTTCAAGATGTTGCGGGCCATGGACGAGTCGTACTGGGCGGCTCGGGCGGCGTATATGGCCTGGCGGGCCTCGTGGACCCCGGCCGAGTGCGGCTCGGCCAGCACCGCGAACTCGATCAGATGGCACGCCAGCCGGAGGTCGCCGGCCTCCATGAGCTGGCGGGCCCGCTCGACCACCGGGCCCACGCCGCCCGCCAGGTCCACCCACGCCGAGGCCTGCTCGTGGCGGGGGGCCGGCAGGAGGTTGTCCGGCTCGCCGTCGTACCAGCCGCCGTAGCGGCGCCAGACGTTGCGCACCAGGAACTGCGGATGGTCGTACACCGGCCTCAGGTAGGGCTTGGAGAGGAGGGCCTCGGGGATCTCCACGCCGTGGATGACCTGGTCGAGGGTGCAACCCTGGTTCATCAGGGCGAGGGCCTGCTCCTCGATGGTGTCGAGGAGGTCCGCGGTGTCGGTGAGCGCCTGGCGTATGCGCTCGGCTCCGAAGATGGGCAGGCCGTGGCCGGAGAGCATGATCTCGGCCCCGAGGGCCGCCATCTGGCGGAGGGCGACGGCCCAGTCGCTCAGGTAGCGCTGCACCTTCTGCGGGTTGCCGGCGTTGGGGACGGCGTAGATGAAGAGGTCGCCGGGATGGAGGAGGCGCCGCTCCGGTACCCACGTCCAGGTCGCGTCGTCGGTCTCGCCCCGGCCGTGGTGCAGCTCGAAGGTCAGATCCCCGTGCCGGAACGTCAACCGGTCGTGGTAGGTCACGTCGGGGAAGCGGTAGTCGAGGGGCCAGGTGAACTCCTCGACCGGCAGGCCGAACTGGCGCTTGTTGATGGCGGCGTTCCATCCGGCGGTCCGCTGGTACCGGCGGAAGTGGTCGGGCATGGCGGCATGGCCGTAGACGGTGGGGGCCGCCCACCGCCGGGTGCGGGCCTCCTCCTCGAAGCGGGCCGTGCCGAACACGTGGTCGACGTGATGGTGGGAGTACACGGCCGCCGCCAGCCGGCTGTCGGGCCGCCACGCCCGCACCCCGTCGTAGACGACGTCGCGGTCGAACAGGCCCCCGGTGTCGAGCATCACCAGGCCCTCACCGGTGTCCACCGCGGTCACGCTGGCCAGGCTCTTCAGGTAGAGCACCCCGTCGGCGATCTCCTCGGTCACCCGGTCGGCGACCGGCCGGACCGGATGGTGCTCGTGGACCAGGTCGCCTTCACCCTGCCAGTGGCGCTCGGCCAGGTCGCGGATGGTCGTTCCAGGCCTGCCGGTGGACATCTCGATCTACCCCTCCTGCACCTCGACTCGGTGGGGGCAGTCTAAGAGCGGGCGGGCTTCGGGGGGTGCCCGGCGATCCCGGCACCTCGGGGCGGCGGGCAGCCGGCCGCGGCCTGAGGGCCTACCGCTTGATCAGCAGCGCCTCGATGGCCGTCGTCCACGCCCGGCGGACCTGGGTCCTGGAGCGCCCGTACTCGGTGACCATCAGCTCCCATCCGTCGAAGGAGACGATCACGTCGAGCAGGGCCACCAGGTCATCGGCCTCGGCCCGGGACCGGGCCTTCAGCTCGGGGGCAAAATGCTGGCGCACCTGGCTGTCGAGGATCTTGCGGTAGTGCCGGATGTCCTCGGCGATGATGGGGGCGTAGGGGGCCCTCATCTGGGCCGTGCGGGCCGGCCCGGCCAGCAGCTCGTTGATCTTGATGCGGCTGTCGACGAAGCGGCGGATCCTCGATTCGAGCGGGCCGTCGTCGGCCGCGCTCTCCAGCAGCGGTTCGACCCGCTCGAAGTGCCTCTGGATGACCGCCCGCCGCAGGTCGTCGAGGCCTTCGAAGTAGCGGAATATGGAACGGGCCGACAGCCCGGACCGCTTGGTCAGCTGCTCGATGGACGGGTCGAACTCGCCTTCATCCATGAGGGACAGGGCCGCTTCGACCACGTCCTCCCGGTTCCGTTCCCGCCTCGCCGTCCGGCCATCCAGAGCTCCCGTCATATGCTCCAGTCTACCCATAGGCGTCTTTATGACAGTTGAGCAGAAAAAAAAGTGCCGAAATCCCGGGCTATTCGGTCCACCTTTTTTAGCCCTTTTCGCGGGCGGAGGATCACCCGGGTGATCGACCGCCGTCGCCCCGGACTGCGAAATCACTTCTGTCAGCTGAAGCGGTCGGTCCTCCTGCAGGAAATGCCCGGGCCCGGCAACGCCCGTGTGCGCTTCCCGGGCCGCCCGAGCTCACTCGCCGCAGGTCTGGGGGGTCTGGCCCGGTACCAGCCCCGGCGGGACGTACACCCCGTGGTAGATCGACGAGGAGGCCGGGTCCACCGTAGCGGTGCCGTCGTAGGCCGGTGATGCCGTGGTGGTGGGGGTGGTGGTCGCAGGGGTGTTGGCCGACCCGGCGCCGACCGCGGTGCCGGCGAAGGTGGTGCCCACCACGACCTCGAGGTTGTACGGGGTGGGCGTGAGGGTGCCGTCGAGCACCAGGCTGGCCCCGCCCGACAGCTGGCTGCGCAGCTGCTCGGCGGCGGCCAGGGCATCGGGGGCGTAGCGGATCTCGGTGGTCCGCAGTCCGTGCACCGGGGAGTAGTAGGAGACGTCGACCCGGTAGCCCAGGCGGCCCAGGTCCCGCGCCGCCCGCCCGGCGGCCCCGGCGGAGCCGCTGCCGTCGGCCACCTCCACCCGGACCGTGGACGGCTGCACCGTGGTGGTGGGAGGGGTGGCGGTGGGGGTGGTGGTGGACGGGGCCGTCGGCGGTGGCTGGCCCACGTCGAGCCACCTCTGGATCAGGGCCTGCCCCTGCTGGGTCTGGGGGTCGAGCGCCCCCGGGACCGACACCGAGTTGACCGCCGGGTAGGTGTAGGAGGGTATGTCCGACAGGTTGGCGCTGCGGTAGTCCCGGGCCAGGTCGAGGATCAAGGAGTTGCCGAAACCGCTGTCGAGGGTGAGGTTCTTGGTTATCCCCGAGATGATGCTGTTGAGCTCCACCAGGTTGGTGGGGGCGACTTTGCGGGCCTTGCGGGCCAGGTCCCGGACGAACGCCTGTTGGCGCTGGATCCGGGCCAGGTCGCTCTCCGGGTAGAGCTGGTAGTGCCACACCCCGTCGATCTGGTACTGGTACTCCCGGGACCGGACGAAGCCCAGCGCCTGGTTGCCGCTGAGGTTGTAACAGCCGGCGGCGGGGATGTCGAGCAGCGAGAACTGGTCCCGGGCCGGGGTGGGGAACCACTGCTCGACGCCGCCCACGGCGTCGGCCAGGGCCCGGAACGTGTCGAAGTTGAACTGGGCGACGTGGTTGACCTGGATGCCGAAGTCCTGGTCGAGCACCTGTACGAGCAGCGCCGGGGTGCCGCTGTTGAAGGCGGTGTTGATCCGGGTGCGGCCGTAGCCCGGGATCTGCACCAGCGTGTCGCGGGGGATGGACAGCAGGGCCAGCGACCGCGTCTGCGGCACCACCCTGACCAGGATGATGCTGTCGGAGCGCTGGCCGGTCACCTGGGTGTCGCTGCCGAACTGGGCGCCGCCCCCGGCCCCCAGGTTGCGGGTGTCGGACCCGATTACGAGAAGGGTGAACGGCGCGATGCTCGGGCCCCTGGAGCTGCTCTGCGAGCTGTGGCCCTGGGGATGGAGGCCGGGGATGTGGACCCGCTTGAGCTGGCCCAGGCGCCACTGCACGTATCCGAAGGCCGACACCGACACCACCAGCAGCAGCGCCGAGACCACGTTGACCCCGATGAGGGCCCGCCGGGGCCAGCGCCGGCGGGTGCGCCGGATCCGCCGGTGGGCCCGGCCCCTCGGCTGGCCGTGGTCGGCGCGTGACGCCCGGTAGCCGAGCTTGCGCAGCCGCTCCAGGACGTCCGGTGCCGCTTGGTGGGGTGAGGCCGATGGCGCCGGGGCCTGCCCGTCTGAAGGCGGATCAGGCTCGGACACGGCTCTGCCGGTGACCGACCCCTGCCCCTGGGGTGTGGTGGCGCTCGCCGCGGGTCATCAGCCCGGTGAGGCTACCCCGTCGGAGCGGATAACGGGGGTCGCCCACTCCACCCCGAATGGGGGCCGGCCCGGGCGGGTAGCTGTAGGGCATGGCCAAGTCACCTCGCGACCTCGACGATGACGAGCTGATCGCCCACCTCCGGGAGGACACCAAGAAGGTCAGGGCCGGCCAGCCCGTGGAGGACAACGCCCCGGTCGATCTGGGTGACCCGCCGGTCGAGCTCGACGTGGACGGCGTCGAGACGGACTGAGCGCCCCCCGGGCCGCCCCGGGGGGCTGCCGGGCGGCTCAGCCCG
>JAKAXN010000156.1:7327-9789 GCA_021816565.1 Actinomycetes bacterium | reverse complement strand
TGGCCACCTCGGCCGCCGACGGGGGGTGCATCTCCTCGGGTCCCCCCGCCGACGGTGACCTCAGCCAGGCCCGGAGGGCCCGGCGGGCCAGCGGGGCGGGGGCCGCCCGCAGGGCCGTGACGTCGAGCGGGTCGAGCTCGGAGGCCAACCGGTCGAGCAGCTCGGAGTCGGCCCCGGCCAGGGCCGCGGAGCGGGCGAGCACGGGCACCACGTCGCGCCCGGCGATGTCGCAGAGCACGGGGATCAGCTCGGCTCGGACGCGGTTGCGGCGGAACCGGGGATCGGCGTTGGTCGGGTCCTCGATGGGGGAGATTCCCGCGGCTCGACACACCTCCACCGTGTCGGCCCGTCGCAGACCGAGCAGCGGCCGGTGCACGGGCCGGTCCGGGCGTCCGGGCGTAGCCGGCAGCGACGCGCTCGGCGGGCCCGGGCGACCCGGTCTCATACCGGCCAGGCCGTCCACGGCGGCTCCTCTCATGATGTTGAGCAGGACCGTCTCGGCCTGGTCGTCCATGGTGTGGCCGGTGAGCACGCCCTCCGGGAGGGCGGCGTAGCGGGCCCGGCGGGCCCGGGCCTCGACGTCGGGGCCGGGGGGCACGACCACCCGGCGCGACTCGAAGGCGAATCCCAGTGCCTCCGCCCAGTCGCCCACGATCGGCCCCTCGGTCTCCGAGCCCGGCCGCAGGCCGTGGTCGACGTGGAACACGGTGCCGTCCAGGCCCGCCGCCCGGGCCAGGATCATCAGCGCCACCGAATCCGGCCCACCCGACACCGCCAGGTGCACCGGTCCGGCCCCGGGGTCGGGGAAGCGGCAGCGGCCCAGGGCCGGAGCTGCGGCGGCGGCCATTGCCGGGCCGCGGCCAGCGCCGGCCGGGTCCGGGTCAGCCGGATCGGTCCCGGGGGGGCCGGCCGAGGGGCGATCCCCGCCCCGGCGACGGCCGGCGGGCCCGGCGGGGGCCACGACGGTCACTCGCCCACCGCGGCCGCCCGGCCCTCCTCGGTCACCCGGGCGATCCACTCCTGCGGGGAGCGGATCTCGGCGGTGCTCGGCAGGAACCGGGGGCCCTCCCACACCCGCGACATCAGCTCCCGACCCCCGGACTTCTCGACCGCGGCGATGAACCGCTCGCCCTGCTGGTACTGGCGCATCTTGGCGTCCATACCTATAAGAACGGAAAGCATCTTGGCCAGCCCGCGCTGGCGGCGGCGCTCGTGGAGGGTGCTGCTGAACAGCGCGGCGCTGGGGATGAGGTCGGCGCCGGCCCGGTCCATGGTCACGTCACCGTGTCCCTCCAGCAGGCTCATCATGCCGCCGATCTCCTGGATGGCGGCGTACTGGTCGGGGCCGGCCACCAGCGTCACCAGGCCCCCGTCGTCGAGCGGGTTGCGGCCCGAGCGGACGATTTCGGCGCTGCGCTTCAGGGCCTCGAGCCACTGCCGGGGATCGGGCTCGATTCCGGCCAGGGTCCGGTCCACGAGGGAGAGGAAGTGACCCCGCAGCCAGGGCACCCCGGTGAACTGGGCCCGGTGGGTGACCTCGTGGAGAGCCAGCCACAGCCGGAACTCCTTCGGTGCGAACCCGTAGCGCCTCTCCACCGCGATGACGTTGGGACCCACGTAGTAGACCATGTCCTGGTCCTCGGGCCGCTCGTCCTCGATGATCAGCTGGTCGTACTGGCCGAGCACCCGGCTGGACATCCACCCCAGCACCAGGCCCATCTCGGCTCCGGCCATCTGGCGGGACGCCTGGACCGGCACCACGTTCCACCGGCTGCTCTCGGCCCGCGCCGCCAGCTTCGCCAGCACCGGTCGCAGCAGCCGCTGGAACGACGCCACATTGGCATCGACCCATTGGGCCCGGTCGGCCACCCGGGCCCGCGCCGGGCCCACCAGAGACCGCAGCCCGGTCTCAGCCGCGACCAACTCCTCGGCCCGGGCGGTCATCTCCTCGAAGTCCGCCTCGAGGGACCGCAGCTCGTAGTCGGTGAGGGGGGCCTGCTGGCGAGCCACCCGCTTGGCGACCTGCCGAGCGGTGTCCCAGGCGATCAGGTCAACCATGCGAAGCTCTCCCTGGCCATGAGGCATGGTATCTGCCGGGGCCCCGGAGGCGTCCGCAGAGAGCCCGGCTCCGGCCCGGGGGCCGGAGCCGGAAAGAGGGGCCGCCTCAGGCGATCTTCTTACCTCGGGTGCGGGGGACCGCCATGGGCTCGTGGAGGTAGCAGTACTTGCCGTTGTTGTACATCGACAGGCGGGTCGCGCAACCCGCTTCCTTGCAGGTCCGGTTCTTGCCGAACGACCGGGAAGGCCGCTCGGAACCGCTGAGGGTGTGTCCTCCAAGGGATCGTTCGCTCATGATGAACCTCTCAACGCTGGCGGGTCGGTGTCTCTTCCCCCTCTATACGCTTCCCCGCTCGGGATCGGATGCATCTGACAGGGCCCGGGCGATCTTTTCCCGGAGATGG
>JAKAXN010000156.1:0-7317 GCA_021816565.1 Actinomycetes bacterium | reverse complement strand
TCTAGCACTGGTCCAGGTGCTTCTGGATGGCCTGGCGGCGGTCGGCCGTCAGCTCCCCGTCGAGGTAGTGGTAGAGCGTGTGGAGGGCGTCTTGGCAATCGCCGACCCTGTATAGGGCCCCTACGTCGTATTGAGATTCCTGGTCGTCCATCTTCTAGCGCCTGATGCGATCTCGGGTCGGGACGGGGCCCCGACGATTCCTTCTCGCGACGTCCGGCGGAGCCGGGGCCGGTGAAGCTGACGGCTGTCGAGGCAACTTCTGGTCTCCCTGCTGCTCAACTCGGGGATTCGCCGGCGGTGCCGACTAGTCCTCTTGCCGTTCCGAAATCATGCAACGCCTTCTGCAGCGCTCTTCTTCCGCGATGGAGCCGGCTCATGACGGTTCCGATGGGGACATCGAGGATCTCGGCGATCTCCTTGTAGGAGAAACCCTCCACATCTGCCAGCAGGACGGCCATGCGGAACTGCTCAGGCAGGGCCTCGACGGCCGCTTTGACCTCACCCTCGGTGAAGTGCTCGAGCACCTCCTCCTCGGCGCTGCGCCCGGCCGTCACGGCTTCCAGGCCGCCCAGACGCCGGTACAGGTAGAGGTCCTCGACGTCGTCGATCTCGGTCTGCTCCGGCCGGCGCCGGCGGGCCCGGTAGGAGTTGATGAAGGTGTTGGTCAGGATGCGGTAGAGCCAGGCCTTCAGGTTGGTCCCCTCCTGGAAGGATCCGAACGCCCGGTAGGCCTTGAGATAGGTCTCCTGCACCAGATCCTCGGCGTCGGAGGGGTTACGGGTCATGCGCAGGGCCGCGCTGTAGAGAGACCCCATGTACTCCATAGCTTGCTCTGCGAACCGGGCCTGATCAGCCACAGCTCCACCCTACCCCGCCCCCTGTGACCGTCCCGACGCCGGGCGGAACTGCGAGCGCCACCAGGGGGTTATCTTTGTCCCATCGAGCCTGGGGGGTGGACCTGATGCCGGAGATCAGCACAGTGACGGCCGGTCGATGAACGTGACGGTGCTCGGCGCCGGGTCGTGGGGCACCACGGTGGCCAGCCTCACGACGGCCCTCAACCCCACCATCCTGTGGGCCCGCAACGCCGAGGTGGCCGCCGAGGTCAACGAGAACCACTCCAACGCCACCTACCTTCCCGCCACCAGCCTGCCCCGCCGGCTGAGGGCCACCGCCGACCTCCAAGAAGCGGTGCGAGACGCCGATGTGCTCATCGTGGGGGTCCCGTCCAAGGGCTTCCGGGCCACCCTCGAAGAGGCCCGCCGCTGGGTCCGCCCGTGGATCCCGGTGGTGAGCCTCACCAAGGGCATCGAGGGGGAGACCCTGCTGCGGATGACCCAGGTCATCGAGGATCTGATGCCCGGGCATCCGGCAGCCGCCCTGAGCGGGCCGAACCTGGCCCGGGAGATCATGGCCGGGCAGGCCGCGGCCAGCGTCATCGCCACCAAGGACCTGTCGGTGGCCGCCGCCCTCCAGCAGGTCCTCCAGCACAAGCTCTTCAGGGTCTACCGGAACCACGACGTGATCGGGTGCGAGATCGGCGGGGCCCTGAAGAACGTGATCGCCATCGCCGCGGGCATAGGCGAGGGGCTCGGGGTGGGCGACAACACCCGCTCGGCGGTGATGACCCGGGGCCTGGCCGAGCTGACCCGCCTGGGGGTGGCCATGGGCGCCGAGCAGCAGACCCTCGCCGGTCTGGCCGGCATGGGCGACCTGGTGGCCACCTGCATGAGTCCCTTCAGCCGGAACCGCACCGTCGGGGAGATGCTGGGTCGGGGCAAGATCCTGGAGGAGATCCTGGCCGAGATGCACATGGTCGCCGAGGGGGTCAACACGGCCCGCCTCGCGCTAACCCTGGCCGAGAGCTACGGCGTGGACCTGCCCATCTGTCAGGAGATCCACCGGGTCGTCACCGGCCAGCAGCGGCCGGTGGACGCCTACCGGGGCCTGCGCGACCCGGGGCACGAGTCCGACCCGGGCTGAGCCGCGGGCCACCTGACCGCCTAGCGGTCCGGCGGCGCCGCCACGGTCCGGGCCGCCGTCAGGCGGATGGACACGGCTGCGTCGATCATCTGGGCGGCCAGCACCGCTCCCACCCCCTCGCCTGCCCGGAGGCGCAGATCCAGCAGCGGCTCCAGTCCCAGGGCGGCGAGGACCGCCGCGTGGCCGGCCTCCCGGCTGCGCTGGCCGGCGACCAGGTGGGAGCCCACCGCCGGTTCCATCTCCAGCGCGGCCAGGGCGGCCACGCCCGTGGCCATGCCGTCGACCACGAGGACCGAACCGGCCGCAGCACCGCCGAGGACCACCCCGGCCAGGACCGCGATCTCTCCCCCGCCGAGGGCCGCCAGCGCGTAGCGGGGATCGAGGCCCCCGGCCGACGCCCGGCGGGGCGGCGCCCCCCGCCGGACGCGCTCGAGCGCGGCGGTCACGGCCCGGCTCTTGGCCCCCACGATGGCCGAGTCGGATCCGGCACCGAGGCCCACGAGGGCTGAGGGGTCGGCCCCGAGGAGGGCGGCGGCCAGGGCGGCCGCCACCGTGGTGTTGCCGACGCCTATCTCGCCCAGCGCGATCATCCCGCAACCGGCCCCGGCCAGGCGCCAGGCCAGCCGGTAGCCGCCCTCCACCAGCCGGTCGGCGTCCGCCCTGCTCAGCGCGTCGACGCCGACCAGGTCGCCGGTGGGCCCCGTCGGTCTGATGACGGTGGCGCCGGCCAGCGGCGGTCCGGCCACCCCGGCGTCGACCACCACGACCTCCATGCCGGCCCCGGCGGCGGCCACCGCCCCTACGGAGGAGCCGGCCACGGCGGCCTCGGCCACCGCTCGGGTCACCTCCGCCCGGTAGGCGGACACTCCGTGGGCGGTGACCGGATGGTCCGCGGCAGCCACCACCAGCGCGGCGCGCCCCCACGGGCGCGCCGCACTGGTGCGGTCCGGGCCGGTCCCGGCCGGCCGGGCCGGACGCACGGCCAGGATCCGGTCCACCGTCCGGTCCAGGAGTCCGAGCGATCCGGGGGGGCTCAGCAGGGAGTCGCCGCTGTCGTGGGCGGCGACCACCGCGGCCGGGGCGGGTGGGAGGTGCGACGGTGGCGGTGGCGGCGCCCCATCGCCGGCGGGCCACCTCTCGGAGAGGACCACCTCGTCGAGGGGCCGGCGCGTCGACCAGCCCCGGCGCTCCAGCCCCGGGGTCGGGGGCCGCTCGTCCGGCCAGCCCACGCAGAGCCACCCCAGGGTCTCCACCCCCTCGGGCGCGCCCACCAGGTCCCGCAGATCGTCGGGGTCGAACAGGGTCACCCAGCCCACCCCGAGGCCTTCCGACCGGGCGGTCAACCACAGGTTCTGGATGGCGCAGGCGCAGGACCACATGTCGGCGTCAGGGAAGGTCGCCCGGCCCAGCACCCCCGCGGCGGGGACCCGCCGGTCACAGCACACCACGATCCCGACGGGCGCCTCCCGGATGCCCTCGAGGTCCAGGTCCAGGAGGTGGCGCCCCGACGCCGGGTCCATGGCCGCGGCCTGGGCCAGGCGGGCCCGGTCGGCCAGCACCGACGCCCGGGCCCGGGTACCGGGGTCCTCCACCACCACGAAGCGCCACGGCTGGGAGTGACCGACCGACGGCCCGGCGTGGGCGGCGGCCAGCAACCGGCGCAGCAGCGGGCCGGGGAGCGGGTCGGCCCGGAACCGGCGCACGTCTCGGCGGGCCTCCACGATGCCCTGCAAGGCCCGGCGGTCCGGACCCGGGAAGGCCCAGCCGCCGGGGTCGCGGCTCCTCTCGTCGGCGCTCGTGGCGTCACCCACGGTGGGAACGGGGCGGGGCCAGGCGGGCGGGGAGGGCCGGGCTGGTTCCACGGGACCGAGAGTACGGGTTGGGGCGGGCGGGCCGATAGCCGCGACGGCGCCCGGAGGACGGGAGGGGCCCCCGGAGTCGGTATGGTCGGCGCCGTGAGCCGATCCCGCTTCGCGTTCCTCGACCATCCCGGGCCCCTCGCCTTCGCCCACCGGGGCGGATCCCTGGAGGCCGCGGAGAACACCTGGACGGCCTTCCGCCACGCCCAGGGCCTCGGCTACCACTACATCGAGACCGACGTGCACGCCACCCGGGACGGGGTCGTGGTGACCATCCACGATCCCGACCTGGCCCGGACCAGCGAGCGCAGCGGCCTCATCCGGGAGATGACCTGGGCGGAGCTGTCGGCCGTGCGGCTGTCGGGCAGCGACGAACCGGTGCCCCGCCTGGACGACGTGCTGGCGGCGTGGCCGGACATGCGCTGGAACATCGACGCCAAGCACGAGAGCGTGGTCGGGCCGCTGATCGAGACGATCCACCGCAGCGGGGCCCTGGAGCGGGTGTGCGTGACATCGTTCGACGACCGGCGGGTGGCCCGGGTCAAGCGGGCTCTCGGGCCCAAACTGTGCACCGGCATGGGCCCGGCGGCCAGCACGGCTCTGCGGCTGGCCAGCGTGCTGCCCGGCCGGGCGGGATCGAAAGTGGGATCGGTGCTGAGCGGCTTCGGCGCGGCCCAGGTCCCCGTCCGCCAGGGTCGGGTCCCCGTGGTCGACCGGCGGCTGCTCGACACGGCGCACCGCCTGGGCCTGGACGTCCACGTCTGGACGGTGGACGACGCAGCCTCGATGGAGAAGCTCCTCGATCTCGGCGTCGACGGGATAATGACAGACCGCCCGTCAGCGCTGCGGGAAATCCTGGTGAGAAGGGGCGTCTGGGTCTGAACTTTGGGCCACGACCACGCCCCGGGTGCCGGGCCGATTTGCCCGCGTAAGGGACGCAGTGGTCGAAGAGGATCCCGAATGCCACGCTGCACCGTTGTACGCGGCGTATCTTTGGCGTAGCGTTCGCCACGCTCGGAGCCGGGGGGCTCCGGAAACTCAAAACTAAAAAAACCGACTCGGGGGGTTATTGATGTCCTTGACCGCAGCTGGCCGCACGACCAGTTCGAGGGGAGGGTTGTCGGGGCTGTGGAACCGACAACTCGACAGCTACCCTGACACGGGTCGGCGGATGATGTACCTGGCCATCACCGTGCTGGCCACGGTGACGCTGTACTACGAGCTCTACGTGGCCGGGTCGGTGTCCCCGCTGATCCTGGCCAAGCTGCACATCAGCTTCAGCTTCTTCGTCTACACCCTGGCGTTCGGGAACCTGATCGGCGCCTTCGGGTCCCTCTTCGCCGGCCTGACCGACCGGCTGGGCCGGACCAACCTGGTGGTGGTGGGCCTGTTCCTAACCGGTATCTTCGTGGCCTTCATCATCCCGGCCGCCACCAACAAGTGGGCGTTCACGGTCGAGGGATGGGTCGTCGGGGTGGTGGAGGGGATCTGCCTGGTGGCCACACCAGCGCTGATACGGGACTTCTCGCCGCAGGTCGGCCGGGCCACCGCCATGGGCTTCTGGACCAGCGGGCCGGTGCTCGGCAGCCTCATCGTGGCCGTGGTGGCGACCAACACCATCGGCAACAACCCCAGCCCGAGCTTCTGGACCCACGAGTACCACATCTGCGGCATCGCCGGCCTGGTCGTGTTCGTCATCGCCCTGGTGGGCCTCAAAGAGCTGTCACCGGGACTGCGGGACCAGCTCATGGTGACCATGGAGGACCGGGCCCTGATCGAGGCCAAGGCCAAGGGCATCAACGTCGAGGAGTCCCTGAAGAACCCCTGGGGCCAGCTGCTCAAGCCCGATGTGGTGGTCTCCGCCCTCGGCGTGTCGATCTTCCTGCTCGTCTACTACACCGCCGTCGGGTTCGGGCTCATCTACTTCACGACGGTGTTCGGCTTCTCCGTCAAGGACGGCAACGGCCTCGGCAACTGGAACTGGGGCTTCAACGTCATCGCGGTGGTCCTGTTCGGCTTCCTGTCCGACCGGGCCCGGGTGCGAAAGCCGTTCATGGTGGTCGGCGGGGTGGCATCGGCCATCATGCTGGTGGTCTACCTGGAGCAGGCCGGCCATCACCCGAGCTACTACCACGTCGCCATCCTCGTCGGGGTTCTCTCCTTCTTCCTCGGCGTCGCCTACGTGCCCTGGATGGCCAGCTTCACCGAGACCGTCGAGGCCCGGAACCCGGCGCTGACCGCCACCGGGCTGGCCATCTGGGGATGGACGATACGGGTGATCGTCTTCGCCGCCTACATGATCCTGCCCACCGTGGTGAACTCGGTCACCCCGCTGGTCAACTACGGCACGAACGTCCAGGTGGCCGCCAAGCAGTACGCCGTCCAGCTCGCCGATGCCCAGAAACTGGCACCGGAGCTGGCAGTGATCCAGGCCCATCCGGCCCTGTTCACGCAGCTGGCCGCCCACCCGACGCCGGCACTGATAGCCCAGGCGGAGCAGGTCGCCGGCCCCAAGGTGTTCGGTCAGATCGTGGCCAACCAGAAGGCCATCGCCGGCGTGATCGCCGCGGCCTCGGCACCCGGTGACGCAGCGGTCTACGGCACGCAGAACGGCAAGGCCCTCAACGGCTTCAACTACGTGGTGGCCCACGGAGCCAAGGTGGAGAAGGCCGCCGCCACGGCTCCGAGCCAGTGGAAGAACTGGTACTGGATCTGCTTCGGCGGCATCATCTTCTTCCTCTGCACCGTCCCGCTGATGCGGGGCCGTTGGTCGCCCAAGGCGGCCCGGGCCGACGAGGAGGCCCACGAGGCCATGGTCCAGGCGGAGATGGCCAAGCTGGGGATGACCACCACGGCCTGACCGCCGCCTGACACCAACCCTGGCGTAAAACGACGGGGCCGGGGCCGTGAGGCCCCGGCCCCGCTTCACGCCGGGCGGTCGGTCGGTCTCAGCGCACCGTCCGGAAGAAGTTCCGCACCTCCTCCACGAACACCGCCGGCTGCTCGAAGGCGGCGAAGTGCCCGCCCCTCGTCGGCTCGGACCAGTAGCGGATGTCGCTGAACTGCCGCTCCGCCCACCGGCGGGAGCAGCGGAAGATCTCCTTGGGGAACACCGAGCCGCCCATCGGAACCGACACCGGTCCGAGCGGGGGGTTGTCGAACGACTCCCAGTACATGCGGGCCGAGGATGCCCCGGCCGCGTTGAGCCAGTAGAGCATGACGTTGTCGAGGATGCGGTCCGCCCCCAGGGCACCCACCGGGTCACCGGCGGTGTCACTCCACGACCAGAACTTCTCGAGGATCCAGGCGCACTGGCCGACGGGCGAGTCCACCAGGGCGTAGCCGAGGGTCTGGGGGCGGGTGGACTGGATCTTCGAGTAGCCCGAGTCGTTGGCCATGTAGTCGTTGACCCCGGCCAGCGCCGACTGCTCGAGCTCGGTCATCTCCCCGTCGTCGGGGCCCGGGAAGCCGATGA
>JAKAXN010000155.1 GCA_021816565.1 Actinomycetes bacterium | reverse complement strand
CGCCCACACCCTCTGGGGGCTGGCCGGCATGTCGATGTGTCGCACTCCGAGGTGGGACAGGGCGTCGATCACGGCGCTCTGCACTGCCGGTGTCGAACCTATCGTGCCTGACTCGCCTATTCCCTTTGCTCCGAGCGCGTTGTTGGGAGTCGGCGTCTCCATGGAGACCAACTCGAAGCTGGGCAGCTCCGTGGCGGAGATCATGGCGTAGTCGGCCAGGTTCGAGGTGACCGGGTTGCCGTCCTCGTCGTAGCGGACCTCCTCGAGCAGGGCCTGGGCCGCCCCCTGGGCCAGGCCGCCATGGCGCTGGCCCTCGGCCAGCAGCGGGTTGAGGATGGTGCCGGCGTCGTCCACCGCCACTATCCGCCGGAGGCGGACCTGACCGGTCTCGGTGTCGACGTCGACCACCGCCACATGGGCCCCGAACGGGAAGGTCGGCCCGGGCGGGGCCGAGCTGTGCTCGACCTTCAGGCCACCCTCGCCGCCCGCCTCCAGCAGGTCGTCCCAGGACCGGGTGACCGCCGGGGTGCCGGCCACGTGGAACCGGCCGCTGGAGCGATCCAGGACCACGTCGTCGGCGCTGGCCTCGAGCAGGTCGGCGGCCAGCTTGCGGGCCTGGTCGACCAGGGTGAGGGACGCCTCGTGCACGGCCACTCCGGCCGACTGGAGGGACCGGGACCCGAAGGTGCCCCCGCCCTTGGGTACCAGGTCGGTGTCGTTGGCGATTACCTCGATGTCGTCCATCGGGATACCGAGCTGCTCGGAGGCGATCATCGACCAGGCGGTCACGTGGCCCTGACCGTGCGGGGAGCTGCCGGTGTAGACCCGGGCCTTGCCGCCGGGGCGGATCTCCACCGCGGCGAAGTCCCCGGTCTCGCCGGCGCCGTTGGTGATCTCCACGTAGGTGGACACTCCGATGCCCATCTGCACCGGGTCGCCGGAGTCGCGCCGGCGCTTCTGCTCCGCCCGCAACTCCTGGTACCCGGAGGCCTCGAGGGCCGTGTCCAGGGCCCGCCCGTAGTCACCGACGTCGTAGGTGGCGCCGGCCGCGGTGGTGTGGGGGAAGGCGTTTGGGGCTATGAGGTTGCGCCGGCGTACCTCGGCCGGGTCCATGCCGATCTCGGCGGCGAAGAGGTCCATGGCCCGCTCGATGGCGGCGGTGGCCTCCGGCCGCCCGGCGCCGCGGTAGGCCACCGTCGGGGTGGTGTTGGTGACCACCGCGACCGACGACCCGACGGCCTTGGCGATGTCGTAGGTGCCGGGAGCCATCATGGCGGTCAGGAACGGCAGGATGGCCCCGATGGCCGGGTAGGCCCCGCCGTCTTGGATGATGTCGAGCCGGTAGGCCAGCACCTTGCCGTCGCGGTTGCCGCCGATGGTCACGGTCTGGGTCTGCCCCCGGCCGTGACCGAGGGCCAGCATGCTCTCGGAGCGGGTCTCGGTCCAGCGGACCGGGCGCCCCGCGGCCCGGGCCAGCCACGCCAGGAGCGTCTCCTCGGCGTACAGGCCGATCTTGGCCCCGAACCCGCCGCCCACATCGGGGGCGACGACGCGCACCTGCTCGGCCGGCAGGCCGTAGGCGGCGCACAGGGCGTCGCGGGCCCCCTGCGGATGCTGCACCGAGGCGAACTGGGTGAGGCGGCCGTCGTCGCCCCACGACGCCAGCCCGGAGCGCACCTCCAGCGGGCAGGGCGCCAGCCTCTGGTTGACCACCCGCTGGGTAACCACCACATCGCAGCCGGCGAAGAACTCCGGGTCCTCGGGGACCCTCATGTCCACCGCCGCGTTGGTGCCCAGGTCCGGGTAGAGCAGGGTGGAGTTGCCGAGCGCGGCCTCCGGGTCGACCACCGCCGGCAGAGGGTCGTAGTCGACGAAGACGGCCTCGGCCGCGTCCTCACCCTGGTAGCGCTCCTCTGTCAGTACCACTGCCACGGGTTCGCCGACGAAGCGCACCACGTCCCGGGCGAGGAGGGGCCGGGCCATCGCGTCCGGGATCATCGGCATGGCCGGCGGGATGGGTCCCATGTCGATGTCGGCCCCGGTGTAGACGGCGACCACGCCCGGCTGGCTACGGGCCTCGTCGGTGTCGATGGACGCGATGCGGGCGTGGGCCATGGTGGAGCGTACGAAGGTGGCCCACAGCGCCCCCTCCCCCACCAGGTCGTCCACGTACACGCCGCCCGTGGTCAAGAACTTGGGGTCTTCCCGGCGCAGTACCCGGTTTCCGAGGATGCTCACCCGACCGACAATATGAGCTTCGCGCCGGCGCTGCTCGGATGCTGGACCCGAAGTCAGGGAGTGGTGGGCGGCACCGTGGTGGTCGTGGTCGACGCGGTCGGCAGCAGTATGCCGTAGGCCTGCTCGCCCGGCTTCACCAGCCCGTACTGCTGCCGGGCGATCTGCTCCACGTAGGCGGGGTTCTGCAGCTGGGCGGCCCGCCGGGTCAGGGCGGCGTTCTGGCTGTTGAGCACGGCCAGTTGGTGCTCGGCCCGGGCCATGGCCCCGCTCTGCTGCTCGAAGGTCCTCCCGGGCAGCACGAACAGGAAGACCAGGGCGCCGAGGCCGATCACGACCAACACGATGCGCACCGCCCTCCTCATGACCCACCCCCGAACGGGGCGAAGGCCCTCCGGCCGGGGTAGCGGGCCGAGTCGCCCAGGCCGTCCTCGATGCGCAGCAGCTGGTTGTACTTGGCCACCCGGTCGGACCGGGCCGGGGCCCCGGTCTTGATCTGACCGCAGTTGGTCGCCACCGCCAGGTCGGCGATGGTGGTGTCCTCGGTCTCTCCGGAGCGGTGCGACATCACCGAGCTGTAGGAGGCCCGGGTGGCCCGGGCCATGGTGTCGAGGGTCTCCGACAGCGTGCCGATCTGGTTGACCTTGATGAGGATGGAGTTGGCCACCCCGGCGTCGATGCCCCGGCTCAGGCGGGCCTCGTTGGTGACGAATATGTCGTCGCCCACCAGCTGGACCCGGCCGCCGAGGCGCCCGGTGAGGGCCGCCCATCCGTCCCAGTCGTCCTCGGACATGCCGTCCTCGATGGAGATGATCGGGTAGCGGTCCACCAGGTCGCCCAGGTAGGCGGCGAACTCGTCGGCGGTCAGGGCCCGGTCCTCGCCGGCCAGCTGGTAGGCCCCGTCCCGGTAGAACTCCGACGCCGCCGCGTCGAGGGCTATGGCCACCTCGTCGCCGGGGGTGCGGCCGGCCTTCTCGATGGCCTCCACCAGGACCCTGACCGCCTCCTCGTTCGAGGGCAGGTTGGGGGCGAAACCGCCCTCGTCGCCGATGGCCGTGGCCAGGCCCCGCTCGTGGAGCACCCCGCGCAGCACACGGTAGGTCTCGGCTCCCCACCGGAGGGCCTCGGCGAAACTGGCCGCGCCGACCGGGACGATCATGAACTCCTGCAGGTCCACGTTGTTGTCGGCGTGGACCCCGCCGTTGAGCACGTTCATCATGGGCACCGGCAGGAGGTGGGCGCCGGTCCCGCCGACGTAGCGGTAGAGCGGCAGGCCTATCTCCTCGGCGGCGGCGCGCGCCACTGCCAGGGAGACCCCGAGGATGGCGTTGGCCCCCAGCCGGCCCTTGTTGGGCGTGCCGTCGAGGTCCACCAGGGTGGCGTCGAGTGACCGCTGGTCGAGAGCCTCCAGGCCGGCCACCGCGTCGGCGATCTCCCCGTTGACGTGGCTCACGGCGTCCTGCACGCCCTTGCCGCCGTAGCGGTCACCACCGTCTCGCAACTCGACCGCCTCGTGCGAGCCCGTGGAAGCCCCCGACGGAACCGCGGCCCGCCCAGTGGCTCCCGACTCGAGGAGCACCTCCACCTCGACGGTGGGGTTGCCACGCGAGTCGAGGATCTCGCGGCCGATCAGTTGCTCGATTTCGCTCATGGGGCTAGTGATGCTCCTGTGACTGGTGTTGAGCGAAAACGGTACTCCCTGACGGCCATCGCCTGTGGTACCCGCCGGTCCGCCGGCCGGGACGGCGCCCGGCGGTCAGGCTTGTCCGGACGCTTTCACCCGCTCCCACAGGTCGTCGTCGACCGGCACCCCGCGCTCCGCCGCCAGGCGCTCCATGGCCATGAACCGGGCCCGGAACTTCTGGGCCGAGGCCCGCAGGGCCGATTCGGGATCGACACCGAGATGGCGGGCCACGTTGACCACCGAGAACAGCACGTCGCCCAGCTCGTCGGCAACGGGGCCGCCCGGAACGGCCACCGCCTCCTCCCCGACCGCGACCCGCAGCTCGGCCAGCTCCTCGTCGATCTTGGCCCACGCCCCGGTGGCGTCCTCCCAGTCGAAACCGACCGACGCGGCCTTGGACTGCATCTTGTAGGCGTAGAGCAGCGAGGGCAGATGGCCGGGCACCCCGTCCATCACACTGGCCCGCCCCTTCTCCGCCTTCTTCTGCTCCTCCCAGTTGGGAACCGGCGCTCCGGGCGGCCCGAACACGTGCGGGTGGCGCTCCACCAGCTTGTCGTGGATGCCCCGGGCGACGTCGGCCAGCTCGAACTGGCCGGCCTCCGCGGCCAGGGTGGCGTGGAACCCGATCTGGAACAGCAGGTCCCCGAGCTCCTCCTCCAGGTGGGCGTAGCCCTCGGTGTCATCGGGGCCGGACAGGGCCTCGATGGCGTCGAGCACCTCGTAGGTCTCCTCGATGAGGTGCCGGGTCAGGGTCTGGTGCGTCTGGCTGCGGTCCCACGGGCACTCCGCCCGCAGCACCCGCACCAGTTCGGCGAAGCGGACCATCTCGGCGGCCACCGGAGTGGCCAGCCGGGGCAGCCACACGCAGGTGAGGTGGTCCGGCTCGAACACCCGGTCCAGGTCCTCCCACGGCACCGCGAAGACCGCTTCGTCCGCCAGCCCGAGCCGCTGCAGGACCGTCACCGCCGGTCCGTCGTCTAGGGCCAGCTTGATGTCTGAGAGGACCAGCTTCGAGTCGCACTGGCTGACCAGGAACGGCCCCGGCTGGCCGGCCGCCTGCTCGGCGAAGGCGTGCCCGTCCACCAGCCTGACCCCGGCGTCGACCGGGTCCACCCCCAGACGGGCCCAGGCCAGGTCGAGGAACGACAACGACGGTACCGCCACCACGTCGAGGTCGGGCACCTCCCTCAGCAGATCCACCGCCCGTTCGGCGACGAACGGCGAGCCGGGCACGGCGTAGAGGACCTGGCCCTCGGAGCGGGCGGCCTCCGCCAGGGCGTCCACGATGCGGGCGTAGACGGCGTCGATGCTGTCCGCCTGCTCGTAGAAGTGGTCGAACGACCGGGCCGGCTCGGCCAGCGCGGCGCTCGGGTGGCGGGTGGTGCGCAGGAAGCGGGTGGGGACGGCGGCGATGGCGTCGAGCGCGGCGGCGCTGATCAAGCGGGGGTCGCCCGGGCCCAGTCCGACGACCACGACGCGCGAGCTCATGGCCGCCCGGCGGTCACGAACTGGCCAGTTGCGGGGTGGTGATGCGCCCGCCCGACCAGGTCCCGTAGGCCGGGTTGACCTTGACGTGGGCCGCGCCGATCAGCCTGGTCACCTGCGGGGCGGGGCTGGACGCGGTGGCGACCGACAGGACCCGCTGCACGCCCTGGCTGAATCCGGGGGACTGACGGCTGGTCAGGCGGACCACCTGGTAGCCGTAGGACGTCTTGATCGGCGCCGCGGTCTGACCCACCGACAGCTTGGCCACGGCCTTCTGGAAGGCCACCGGCTGGTCCTCGAACGAGGACTGGTCGTAACAGACCTCGGCTCCCTGCAGATCGGGCGAGGAGGCGAGCTTCCGCGCCGCAGCATCGTCGAACGCGGAGGCCGTGGTCACGCACAGGTTGGAGAAGAGGTAGGGCTGGATCTGCCCGTACGCGCTCTTGAGCGTGGCGGTGTCGCTGCTGACCGGGGTCAGCGGGGCCTGCTCGGCCAGCTGGTCGACCAGGAAGCTGCGCAGCGTCGGCGAGAACTGGTCCCAGTAATTGGACCGCAGGAACTCGTTGACGGCTCGCGACGCCACGACCTCGTCGGGGCCGGGGAGGTTGGCGGTGCTGGCCAGGTGCTGGTGGATGATGCGGACCTGGATCATGTTGTCCAAGATGTCGGCGACGAAAGTGGAGCTGTAGGTCCCCGGGCCGCCGGTGCCGGCCACGGTGGTGCCCGAGCCGCCGTTCTGCTGGGAGTTGGCGGCGTCGAAGCTGGTGACCCACGTCTGGTTGGACGCCCAGTCCTTGAGCTGGGTGTTGAGGGCCAGCTGGCTGATGGTCTCCCCGTTGACCGACGCCGCGTACGGCGACGCGTCGCAGGCCGAAAGGGTCATGGAACCGGCGGCGAGCGCGCCGATCAGGGCGAAGGTTCCGAGTGCACGTTTCACGACGCCGCCGATGCTACTGGGGGGGCCAGCTCACCCAGCAAAACGGCCAGGTGCTCGGCCGGGTCGGAGCTCTTCGGCAGGTTGAGGACCAACTGGCCCACGTCCTCCTTGTACACGGCCTTGGGGGCGATGCGGCCGAGGCGGACCTTCTGGCTGGTCTTGAGGGCCAGCGGGGACAGCCGGGCGGTGTAGCCGCCCCCGCCGAGGCCGCCGGTGGTGGTGACCACCGCCACCTCCCGGATGCCGAGCCGGGCGCACTCGGCCCGCAGGTGGGCTATGCGCAGCAGGGCCCGGGCCGGGTCGGGCAGCGGGCCGTAGCGGTCGAGCCACTCCGACTCGATGTCGTCGACCTCTCCGTGGGTGGTCACGGTCGCCAGCCGCCGGTAGGCCTCGAGGCGCAGGTCCTCGCGGGCCACGTAGTCGGACGGCAGGTTGGCCGTGACCGGCAGGTCCAGCTTGATCTCCGCCGGCTCCTTCGGAGTCTCGCCCTTGAGCTCCGCCACCGCCTCCGACACCATCTGCACGTACAGGTCGTAGCCGACCGCGGCGATGTGGCCGGACTGGTCGCCGCCGAGCAGGTTGCCGGCCCCCCGGATCTCCAGGTCCCGCATGGCGATCTTGAAGCCCGACCCGAGCTCGGTGTGCTCGCCTATGGTCCGCAGCCGCTCGTAGGCCTCCTCCGACAGGACCTGGTCGGGCGGGTACAGGAGGTAGGCGTAGGCCCGCTGCCCGGCCCGGCCCACCCGGCCCCTGAGCTGGTGGAGCTGGCCCAGGCCCAGCCGGTCGGCCCGGTCCACCACCAGCGTGTTCACCGTCGGCATGTCGATACCCGACTCGATGATGGTGGTGCACACCAGCACGTCGTACTTGCCCTCCCAGAACTCGAGGACGATCTTCTCGAGGGCCCCCTCGTCCATCTGGCCGTGGGCGATACCGATGCGGGCCTCGGGCACCAGGGCCCGCAGCTCGGCGGCCACCCGGTCGATGTCCGCCACCCGGTTGTGGACGAAGAAGACCTGGCCCTCGCGCAGCAGCTCCCGGCGGATGGCCTCGGCCACGGCCCGGTCGTCGTACTCCCCCACGTAGGTGAGGATGGGCTGGCGGTCGGCCGGCGGGGTGTGCAGCAGGGTGAGGTCCCGGATGCCGGTCAGGCTCATCTCCAGCGTGCGGGGGATGGGCGTGGCGGTGAGGGTCAGCACGTCGACGTCGGTGCGCAGCTTCTTGATGGCCTCCTTGTGGCTCACCCCGAACCTCTGCTCCTCGTCCACCACCAGGAGGCCGAGGTTCTTGAACGTCATCTCGTTGGAGAGGAGCCGGTGGGTGCCGACCACCACGTCGACGGACCCGTCGGCCAGACCGTCCATGACCGCCTTCGACTGGCCGGGCGTCAGGAAGCGGCTGAGCATCTCGACCCGCACCGGGTAACCGGCGAAGCGGTCGCTGAAGGTCTGGAAGTGCTGGGAGGCGAGCAGGGTGGTCGGCACCAGCACCGCCACCTGCATGCCGTCCTGGACGGCCTTGAAGGCGGCCCGGATGGCCACCTCCGTCTTGCCGAAGCCGACGTCGCCGCACACCAGCCGGTCCATGGGGCTGGGCCGCTCCATGTCGGACTTGACCTCCTCGATGGCCTTCAGCTGGTCGGGGGTCTCGTTGTAGGGGAACGACTCCTCGATCTCGCGCTGCCAGGGGGTGTCGGCGCCGAAGGCGTGGCCGGGCGAGTTGATCCGCTTCTGGTACAGGACCACCAGCTCCTGGGCGATCTCGCGCACTGCGGAGCGGACCTTGGACTTGGCCTTCTGCCATTCCGACCCGTTGAGCCGGCTGAGGCTGGGGCTCTCGCCCCCGGTGTAGGGCCTCAGCAGGTCGACCTGGTCGGAGGGGACGTAGAGCTTGTCGCCGCCTTTGTACTCGAGGACCAGGTAGTCGCGCTCCACCCCGCCGATGGACCGGCGGACCATGCCCCCGAATCGGCCCACGCCGTGCTGGTAGTGCACCACGTAGGCCCCGGTCTTCAGGTCGTCGAAGTAGGTCTCGGAGTTGCGGGCCCGGGGCCGGGGCCGCCGGTGAGCCCGGCGCCTCCCGGTCAGGTCCCCCTCGGCCAGGACGGCCAGCTTGAGGGCCGGGTACAGAAAACCCCGTTCCAGGGGCTGGACCACCACGTGGGCTCCGGCGGCGGTGAGCCGCGACGGGTCCTCCCCGCCGGACGCCGCTATCCGGTGATCGTTGAGCAGGCCGGCCAGGCGGGCCGCGCTGCCCTTCCCCTCGGCGCACACCACGATCCGGTAGCCGTCGGACTGCAGTTCCCGCAGCTGGCCCATCAGCCGGTCGCCGTCGCCCACCACCGGGTCCCAGCCGGTAGCGGCCACCACCTCGGTGCCGGGGCCCTCCGGCGCGGCGGTAACGGTCCAGGCCGCGGCCTGGGTCTTGGCCAGCAGCCGGTCGAAGGGCAGGTGGAGGCGGGGGAACTCCTCGCCGTCGGCGCCCCAGGTGGCAGCCAGCGTGGAAGCCAGGGCGGCCTCCTCGTCGAGCAGTTCCCCGGCCCGGTCCCGCATCCGGCGGGGTTCCACCAGCAGCACCAGGGCCCCGGCCGGTAGCAGGTCGACGAGCAGGTGCTCGTCGTCGCTCAGCCAGGGCAGCCACGACTCCATGCCGTCGAAGACCAGGCCCTCGGCCAGCCGCTCCCACTGGTCCCGGCCCCACGGGGCCCGGGCCACCAGGTCACGGGCCCGCTCCTTGACCTCCTCGGTGGGGCGCAGCTCCCGGCAGCCGAACAGCTCGGCGCAGGCGATGTCGGCAGTGGAGCGCTGGTCACCGACCGAGAACTCGCTCAGCCGGTCGACCTCGTCCCCCCACAGGTCGATGCGGACCGGCACGTCGGCGGTGGCGCCGAACACGTCGACGATGGAGCCGCGCACCGCGATCTCGCCCCGGTGCTCCACCTGGTACTCCCGCCGGTAGCCCATGCCCACCAGCCGGGCCACCAGCTCCTCCGGGTCGATCCGGTCGCCCTTGGTGACCACCACCGGGTCGGTGTCCTCCACGTGGGGGCCGAGCCGCTGCAGCAGCGAGCGAACCGGCGCCACCAGCACCTCCGGTATGCGCTCCGGGTGGCCGAGGGTGCCGCAGCGCAGGCGCCACATGGTCCGCAGCCGCCGGCCCATGGTCTCGATGCTCGGGCTGACCCGCTCGAAGGGAAGCGTCTCCCAGGCCGGGCACAGCTCCACCTCGTCGGGACCGAGGAACGCGGCCAGGTCATGGGCCAGCCGCTCGGCCTCGGCGTTGGTGGGCATGGCCACCACTGTCGGGTGCCGACGCGATGCCTGGGCTATGCCGGCCACCGCGAACGCCCGGGCCGGCTCGGGGACCGCCACCACCACGCTGCGCAGGTCGGCCAGGCCGCTGAAGGTCTCGTCGCGGCGCAGCAGGGGCAGCAGGGGGGCCAGGGCACCGCCGGGCGCAACTACGTCACTCACGGCGACCATTGAACCGGTTCTTAGCCACTTACTTTCCCTCGGTGGTG
>JAKAXN010000154.1 GCA_021816565.1 Actinomycetes bacterium | reverse complement strand
CCTCGGGGGTGACACCGGACCGGCTCAGCTGGTAGGCCCGCTCGACCAGGGCGTCGGGACCGGCCGCGGGAGCCGGGGGGAGTTGGGGGGAGGACGTGCTCATGGCGCCCCGAATGCTAGGAGAAAGGCCCGGGGTGGGGGGAAACGGCGGGCCGGCCACCCGCCGCCGCTAGGAGAAGCAGCGGCGGGGCACCCGGCTGGCGGCTGACAGGTTGTCCCGGCCCCAGCTGGCCAGGTGGCGCCACGCAACCTGCTCGCCGCTGACGGCGCCGGTGATGAGATTCATCATGAAGCTGTCGCCGGGGGAGACGGTGGTGGTCAGATGCCGCTCGGGCGAGGCCAGGCTCGTCACCGCCACCCGGTAGAAGTCCTCGACGGGGTCCTGGGAGATGCGCACGTTCACGGCGCGCTCCCGGTCCACGGATACGGTCTGTTCAGCTACCAACTGCTCGTCTTCCGCCACGGCTCGACTTCTCCCGTCCGGTCGGTTAACACCCTTCAGTTTTGACTCTAGCCAGATTATCGGGAGCCGCGATCCGGCCCCTGAGCCACGTGGGAAACCCCGAAAATCCGGCGGAACGGAAAAATCGTGCGCCCGGCCCGGTCCCGGGGGTAGGCCGCCCGCAGCACCGAGGCATAGGCCGTGAGGAACTCCTCCTCGTCGCCGGGGCGGGCCTCCGGAGCGCGCAGCGCTGCGAGCACCGGCCGGAGAGTGGTCCCCTTCACCCAGTCGAGCACCGGGTCGGGGCCCGACAGCACCTGGAGGTAGGTCGTCTCCCACACGTCGACGCCGGCCGCCCGGGGGCTGGCGAGCAGTGCTTCGAGGTACTCCTCCGGCTCGTGGGACGACGGACCGCTCTCCACCGCTCTCCCCAGGGTCTCGTTCCACCGCTCCGACAGGGCCAGCTCCCGCATCAGCACGTGGCTCGGCCGGGAGAAGTTGGCCGGCACCTGGAACGCCAGGCACCCCCCTGCAGCCAGCGCGTCCAGGATGCCCGGTAGCAGGGCCAGGTGCCCGGGGACCCACTGCAGCGTGGCGTTGCACACGATCACGTCAACCGGGCCGTCGGGCCGCCAGGTGGCCAGGTCGCCCTGGCGGAACTCCAGGCGGCCCGGGCGGGTCAGCCCGGCGGCCCGGTCGACCATCTCCTTCGAGCTGTCGATACCCGTCACCAGCGCCGACGGCCACCGCTCCGACAAAACCGCTGTCATGTTCCCCGGGCCGCAGCCCAGGTCCACCACCGTCGCCGGGGACTCGACCCCGACCCGGGTCATCAGGTCGCCGAAGGGCCGGGCCCGCTCATCGGCGAAGCGCAGATACTGCGTCGGGTCCCACGTCGTGCCCATCGGCCAACCTCCGTCTCGGGGAGATACTCGCGCGGTGCCGGAACCGGCCGCGACGGCCGATCCGCCCGGGGTGGGTATCTTCGGAAAAAGCGATGGCCGTGCAGCTGGAGACATCCCGAACCGAGGCCAGCCGTCCGGTCAGGGGCCGGTCGCGCCGCGCCCGATGGCTTATCAGGGCCGCCATAGCCACGATGACCGTCGCCACCCTGCTGGCGGTAGCCGCAGCCCTGCTGATGGTCACCACCCCCTCGGCGGGGAACGCCCCGGTGCTGGTGCAGCGGATCCTGGCCGCCCACGACGCGCCGAGTGACGGCGGGGTGATCCCGACCAAGGTGGCCGCCGCCCTCCTGGCCACCGAGGACAGCCGGTTCTACACCGACCCGGCGCTGGACCCGCAGGGCACGGCCCGGGCCATCTGGGGCCTCATCACCCGCAACCCCAACGAGGGCGGCGCCACGCTGGAGGTCCAGCTGGCCAAGCTGCTCTACACCCCGAACCGCTCCGACCCGGAGGCCCTGGCCGAGCAGGTGGCGCTGGCCATCAAGCTGGACCACGACTTCACCAAGAAGCAGATCCTGGCCATGTACCTCGACGCCGCCTACTTCGGCGACGGGGCCTACGGGATCACCTCCGCGGCCCACCACTATTTCGGTCGCAGCCCGGAGCAGCTGAGCTGGGGGCAGGCCTCGCTCCTGGCCGGGCTGGTCCAGGCCCCCAGCGCCTACAACCCGGTCCACCACCTGCGGCTGGCCCTGCTGCGCCGGAATCACGTGCTGGCCCGGCTGGAGGCGGTCGGCACCCTGACCGCCGCCCAGGTCCGGGCCGTGCAGGCCGAGCCGCTCGACCCGGCGGTGCCCTTCAGCGGGTGAGCGGCGGTGAGCCCGCGGCCGCACCGGGTAAGGTGGCGGCCGGCCCGGGGACGTAGCTCAGCTGGCTAGAGCACCTGCTTTGCAAGAACGTGCTTGCCCTGTAATCTCAGGCTGGTGACCAGGTCTTTTCTTCCTGGGGCCGGCGCAAGGTTCCGGTTTCACTCCGGAAACCGAGGTACTCCTGGGCGATTGCGGGGCGCTCCGGACTCCAAACTGTCGAGCAGGTGCCCAGCACCGATACCCACCCCAGCACTGGCCCGGCGCCCCTGTGGACGCGGCGACAGGTAGCCGACCACATGGCCGTGAAACCCATCACCGTCAGCCGCCTGGAGGCGTCCGACCCGATGTTCCCCCGCAGCTTCGCCATCCGCCGCTGCCGCCGCTACGACAGCGCCGAAATCCTCGCCTACATCGAGTCGCTGAAGGCGGCCACCGCTGAGGTGGCCATGAACCGTGCCCGCCTGACCGGCGGCGAGGTGCCCGATGAGGAGCTCCCCGCCTGGGCCCGGTCCGACCGGCCTCGTGCTACGCGGGGCCACGGGAGGGCCGCCTGATGCCCAGGCAGCGTCAGGGAGTCATCGCCACCTACGGCGACGGGGCTGTCTACGTGCGCAGGCACCGGAACGGCTCGGGCTACGCCATCTGCATCAGTGGCGAGAAGGAGAGGTTCAAGAAGGACCTGACCGAGGCGAAGAAGCTGGGCGCCGAGCTCGGCCGGCGCCACGGGCGGCCGAGCTCGAACACCCCGCTCATCACCGCGCTCGACAAGCTGTTCAACGAGGACAAGCCATCGGGGTGGGGCCACTCCTACAGCTCAAGCCTGCAGGAAGCTGCCGAGTGGCTGAGGCCGTCGTACGGGCTGGCGATGGGGGACCTGTCCCGGTCGATCATCGACGACGCCATCCGCCGGGTGCGATCAGAAGGCCTCGGCCAGTCCAGCGAGGACAGCCTCCGCAAGCTCTGGACGGCACTCCTCCGCTGGAGTCTTGTCCATGACGCCCTCGACGACGCTGCGGCGAGGCGGGCAGCGCCGACCATCGCCCGCCGTGAGGAGACGAAGGTCAAGCGGAGCACCACCGAGGGCAGCGTCGAACTCATCTCCCGCAAGCAGGTGATGCACTGGGGGCAGCTGCTCGTGCAAGCCGACGCTGCAGCCATGATCACCGGCCGGTGGTGGGAGGCGTTGCGTATCCTATTCCTGGCCCTGGTCGGCTGCCGTTGGGGAGAGCACGCCAGCCTCATCGGCGAGGACTTCGACTTGATGGACCACACGGTGAACATCAGCTGGGCGATGCGGGAGACCCGGCATCACATGTGGGAGCTCGACTACACCAAGAACGCCACGATCCGCAGGACGAGCTGGCCGGAGTGGCTGGACCCGCTTCTTGAGCGGCGCCTCGACGAGATTGGCCCAGGCGAGCTGGTCTTCCCCGGCGTCGAGTCGAAGCGGCGCCGCAAGGTGAACCGGGACATTCCCATGCGCGGACCGGCCAACTGGCAGCAAGGGCTCGACGAGGGGACCCTGCGGGACCTGACGAGGACCCGGGATGGCAGCCCCATCCCGCCGCCCCGGCAGCACGTGGAGGGTGCCTGGATGAGCCGCTGGTCCTATGACCACATCTGGATCCGCTCTGGCCTGGCTGCACAGTACCCGGTGAAGGCGGAGGTGTCGACGGTGCCGGGCAAGGTCTCGTCGCTCATCTACAGCCCACACTGGTTGCGGCACTGGTGCGCCACGTGGCTCATCGCCCCGCAGAACCCGGACCCGGCCCTGTGGTGGCACGGTGCCGGCCTGGCGACCCCGGACGCGGCGGCCGCCATCGGCGACAGCGAGGAGACGTTCAAGCGCACCTACGTCGGCGACGACAACCAGCGCCTGTCTCGCATCCGGGACGGGCTGCGCCGGACGGCCTGACGCGTCGATGCCCGCCAGGCCGGTGCCGACTCCCGCGCTGGCATCAGGCGGGGCGAGCTGGCCCGCCTCTTCTCGCCCGCCATAGGCGCGTCGCTCCCCCACCTTCACTGACCTCAGCGGCTGCAGCAAGGTGAGCACCGAGGAGTAGAAGTCACTGCCGCGGAACGTGGTGGAGGTTGAATATCGGCGGGCGCCCATACCCGTCGATAGGGCGCGGCCCGGTTGCGTGTTGCTGTGAGCCTAATCCAAGCGCAGATGAGTCTCTCTGGTTGTACAGGGTGATCCATGTCGTGGCTGACCGTTATGCCGGTGCCAGACTGCATCGTCGTTTCTAGGCATTGAGCACCGAAAGCGGCAGTTGTGGGCTATGGGGAATCTGCTTGTCAACTACCGCCGGGTGTTGAGCGTCTATAGGGCGTGCAACTGTCGGAGAGGAGTGCGGCGGCGGTGAAGGTCTCGCAGGGCAGCGACCTTACGGTGGCTGGAAAGGGGTTCGACTCTCTCTATCAGAAGCACTATCAGCGGCTCGTCCGCCTAGCCATGGCTGTCCTCGCTGAGGACACGGCTACCGCCGAGGACCTGGCCCAAGAAGCGTTCGCCCGGCTGCTCACGGCCCGCTCCGTGTCCGACCCGGGCGCGTATTTGTCGGCGACGGTGGTGAACCTGGCCCGCTCCAAGATCCGCCGGGCGGCGATCGGTAGACGGAATCGCAGAGCAGGCGCGGAGCACGCCCCGCCGGCGGACAGCGGTGCGGAGCGGATCGGGCTGAGATCGCAGGTTCTCGCCGCTCTCGCTCAGCTACCGGCCCGCCAGCGAGCCTGTAAATTACTTTGTGTAAGAGGGATTTGATTTATTACTGCTCTTACGCTGCTTCTATTTTATCATAAGCCGAGGCGTCCGGGGAAGTACATTTCGAAAGCGTTCAGGGCTTCTTTCCAGCCGTGTGTTCCGGTTCCGGCTTCACCTCCCCTGGTGGTGGTGATGTCTCTGGCGATCAGGCGCAGCCCCCCCGTGTGATTGCGTGGTGATTAAGTCACTCTGATTCGGTATGGTTGTGCCGATGGCCAGGGGGCGTCCGGTGGGCAGCGGCTCGAAAGTGACAGAGGTGTGCCCGGAGCATCCAGGTTCGAGGGTGGTGCGATGCGGCACCTACGGCCGCGCCGGGGAGCGCCGGCAGCGCTTCCTCTGCGAGCCGGCCGACGGGTCTGCCAAGCACCGTTTCGCTGGGCCGGCCCCGAGGCTGGTTGCGGCGGCCGGTATCTGTTTCGCCTGCGGAAACCCGGTCGCTCCGCATGAGGGGCCTCGGGCCCCGGGACGTTACCGGTTCCCGGTTGTCGAGGCGGCTGAGGCTTTGGTCATGGTTGGTCAGGGCGTGTCGTACACCGAGGCGGCGAACCGGGTCCGTCAGCGGCTGGACCGGGCCATCGCCCCTGCGGTCGCCAAGGTATGGCCGGAAGCATTCCACAAGCTGTGCGAGCACCATCTGCGGGAAGGAGCCCGCAGGCAGCTGGAACCCTACGGGCTCACCAGTTTCGGCCACCGGTCCATGGAGCTGCTCAACGACGCCTTTCGTACCCGGGACGGTTGGGAGGCGTTCAAGTCAGACCACGGGGGTGGCGTGAAGCTCCAAGCCTGGGTAGAGGCGAACGACGCTGTGATCACCGAACAGGTCACCTCGCGCGACGGGCTTCCCCAGCATCACTCGACGGGCGCCCTCGACGAGTGCTTGGCCAAAGTGCGGGAGTTCGTCGAGCCCAGAGCGTTCTGCTACCGCAACGCCGAGCGAACCAACCGGATGCTCGACCTGGTGCGCCTCCGGCTCAACAAGGCCGACGACCCCCGCCACTATGCAGCCGCCATACGAACCTGGCTCGAGAAGAACCGGCGGCTACCCGAGCAAGGAACCATCCGAGACGCTCGAGGCAACTACAGCCTCCGATAAGCAGCGGGTGGACCGGCCCCCGGTGAACCAGAACGGCCGCCCCGAGAAGAGGCGGCCGTTCGTTCAGTTTCCCGACTTTTCAAGCTCACCCGCCAAGACGGACTGGGATCTCCTCCCCAGTGGATGACCTGGCCCGCAGTACCAGCTCGTAGCCGAGCTTGTTCATGTAGGCCCTGAGCGTGTCGACACGCGGGTTCGAGGTGTTCTCGATAGCGCTGACACGGCGCTGCGAGACTCCCAGCACTGCTGCCAGGTCCGCCTGGGTGACCTGGCCTTGACGGAGATCAGCCAGAGCGACCGCCTCGTAGTCGGCCTTCAGGTAGGCGTCGACACGGGCTGCGGTCTCGGGGTCCGACATCAGCTTCTCGATTTTGTCCTTGGTTCCCATCAGCGCTTCCTCCTTCCTCGCCTCGTCGGCTTCGTTGACCTCTTCGCAGACTTGGCGGCCTCGGCCGCCTCCTCCTTGCGCTTCTTGACGTGTGCGGCAAACAAGCTGTCCGCAATCGGTACGTTTCGGTCGTACCAGCTATCCCACTGGCCCGCCTTGTCTCCTCCAAGTAGGAGGATCGCCTGGCGACGGAAGTCGAAGGCATACAGGATCCGTATCTCGCTTCGGCCCGTCGATGCTGGCCGAAGTTCCTTCATCTCACAGCTGTTCGGCTGCTTGATCGGATACGACATCGGGAACCTGGCCATCGGGCCCGTCTCACAGAGGTACCTGATGGCGGCGGCCACGTGCTCGGTATCAGCCTGGCTGAGATCGTCGAACCATGCGTCAAACTCAGGTGTTGGGTCGTAGTCCCAGGGCACCCGCTTCCTTTCTCAGTCGATTGTACGGTCATGGAGTGTAGAATGCAAGGGTTCTACACGCTGACCGACTGTGACGGCACCCCGCCCGTCCGCAACCACGACTTTATCTCCACCAAATCACACGGGGGGGGCGCAGCAGTTTGAGGGCGGAGTCGTCGTCGGGGAAATGACCGCGGGTCTTGGACGCCTTGCGCATCTGGTAGTTCACCGACTCGATCATGTTGGTGGTGTAGACGATCTTGCGGATGACCGCCGGGTAGGCCAGGAAGGGGGTGAACCTCTCCCAGCTGGAACGCCACAGGGCCACGATGCCGGGGTAGCGGTCGCCCCATTCGAGCTCGAAGGTGTCGAGCGCGTCGGCGGCGGCTTCGACGGTGGGAGCGGTGTAGATGGCCCGTAGGGCCGCGGCGATCTTCTTGCGGTCCTTGTAGGAGCAGTAGCGGATAGAAGCGCGGACGAGGTGCACGACGCATGTCTGGACGTTGGCGGCCGGCCAGACGGCTTCTATGGCCTCTGGGAGGCCTTTCAGCCCGTCGCAGCAGACGAAGATGACGTCGGTGACGCCCCGGTTTCGGATTTCGGTGAGCACGTGCATCGGCAACTTCGAGCCCTCCCCGCCGTCGCCCAGCCACACCCCGAAGATGTGCTTGCGGCCGTCGACATCGACGCCGACGGCCAGATACGCCGGGCGGTTGACGACCATGCCGTTGGTGCGCACCTTGACGATCAGGGCGTCGATGTAGACGATCGGGTACACGGCGTCGAGGGGACGGTGCTGCCACTCAACACTCCCGCAGCTCCTCGAGGACCCCGTCGGTGACCCGGGAGATCAGCTCGGCCGACACCTCGACGCTGTACATCCGTTTGATCTGGCGGGCGATGTCGCGGGTGGACATGCCGGTGGCGTACCAGGCGATGATGTTCTCGTTGAAACCGGCCAGGCGGTCACCCCGTTGGGCACCAGCTTGGGCTCGAAGGTTCCGGCCCGGTCCCGGGGGATGTCCAAGTCGATCGGCCCGGCGTCGGTCAGCACCCGCTTGGGGAAAGTGCCGTTGCGGCTGTTGCCCGAGCCTCGCCCGGCCGGGTCGCCGACCTCATATCCCAGATGCTCGCTGCGTTCCTCCTCCAAGGCCCGCTCGATGATCGCCTTGGTCAGCTGCGACAGCACTCCACCCTCACCGATCAACGCCAGGCCCTCGGTGCGCACCTTGGACATGATCTGATCGAGCATCTCGGCTGGGACCACCTCCCCCGGGGCCGCTTTCGCCTTCGCCGGCGTAGCCTGTGGAAAACCGGCCGAAAAATCGTCGGCCGCCCGAGCCTGTGGATAACTAGCGCGGTGGCTAGGTTCACCCTCTTCTTTAGATGAAATAGAAGACGGAACAGGATCTGTAGTTAAAGACAATGGATCTCCTTCCTCAACCGGAAAAGACTTACGTCTCTCCGAACTCAAGTGGTGGACCCCTTACACAGACCTCTTTACAGGACCCCGCCAGCGGGAAGCAGTCGCTCTGCGCTACTACCAGGGTCTGACAGATCAGCAGGTAGCCGAGGCGATGGGGATCTCGCCGGGGTCGGTCAAGACGCACCTTCACCGGGCGGTCAGCGCCCTAGCACACGATCTGGAGGCATTCCGATGAGCGACCACGAAGATCGGATCAGCCGAATACTGCACGACGCTCTCGACGGCCACGTCGCAGCAGACGCCAGAGAACCGATCAAGCAGCGGTCCGACGCCCTCCGCCGGTTCAAGCTGCTGCGCAACACCGCCCTACCTGCCGTGGCCGTCGCCGCCGCAGCCGCTATCTCGGTCGCCTTCCTGGCCGGCAACTCACGCCCCACACAACACGTCGTGATCACCGGACACCAACCCAACGCCCCAGCGACCACCCTGGCGCCTGCTCCCACTACGACCTCACCGCCGCCTACCACGGCAGTGTCGACTCCGACGACCACGCCCGCCGTCCCGACGACCACCGGCCCCTTCCAGGTGTCGGCCTGGCTGCCTTCAGGCGATTACACCGACGGGCCGACCGGCAGACCGCACTACGTGATCACCGTCACGGACTCGGCTGACACGTTCAACGGCAAGATCTACTTCCTCTACCAGGACGGCCGAACATCAACAGCCTTCACCTATACCGCCCAGGCCGACCCTGCCGGGACCTTCACAGTCACCACCAATAGCGGCGCCACCCACCCCGGAACCTACAGCCACCACGTGCTGACGCTCACCGGCTGCGGCAGCTACCTCACATGGGCGAGCACCACTAATCCCAGCAACTCACCACCACAGTCGTGCACCTTCAACCTCAGCACACCCCCCACCACCCCCACCGCCCCCACATCGCCCCCCGCCTGCGCGACCGGGCAACTGTCCATCACCGCCTACCAAGGCTCAGGAGGCGGGGGCCAAGAAGCAGTCGTGGTCGTGTTCCACAACCGCAGTACGACAACCTGCCAGCTGATCGGCTATCCGACCGCCTGGTTCGTCAACAGCAGCGGCACCCGCATCAGCGCAGTCTCCATCAACCAGGCCGCGCCAACCCCCCAACCAGTGACACTCGCCCCCGGCGGGCAAGCCGCGACCACCGTCACCACCCAGAACCCGTCCGTCCCGTCAGCCTCGTACTGCCAGCCCGAGAGCGCATCAGGAATCGACGTCACCCCACCGGGACAGACCAACAGTCTCTACGCCTCGACCACTATCACCATTTGCACCGCCCACAGCAACGTCACCACTACACCGATAACCGCAGGATCCTCTCAAAACGTGGCCTGACCTTCAGCAACCTGGTGCGATCCAGGAACCGCTGCATAACACTCCGTCCCGCACCTCTCTGGTAGCCACCACCCAAGAACCTGCCTTGCATCTGACTTCGTGCAACAGGATCCGCGAATCTTCAGACATCATCTGAGAGGGTTGCTGGTCTTCACCATGGAGGACCAGAACGGTGTCATCGATCAGGAAAGCGAAGCG
>JAKAXN010000153.1 GCA_021816565.1 Actinomycetes bacterium | reverse complement strand
CGGGGAGGGTGTGGCCGTCGGCGTGGTCGGCCTGTCGGTGGTGCTGCTCACCGGCTACGGGGGCCAGGTGTCGCTGGCCCAGTACGCCTTCATGGGCTTCGGGGCGTGGCTCTTCGGCGCCCTCTCCCCCGGCGGCTCCCTGCTGGGCCTGGTCGGGGTGGCGGTGGTGTCGGCGATCCTCGGAGCCGTGGTGGCGCTGCCGACCCTGCGGCTGCGGGGCCTGTACCTGGCCCTGTCCACGCTGGCGTTCGCCGAGCTGGCCTACTTCCTGTTCTTCTCCCAGAGCAATGTGATGGGCTCCACCGACCGGGTGGTTCCGAGGGTCAGCCTGCCGTTCGTGTCGCTCGGAGCGGGCCGCTCGGAACTGTTCTTCGAGTGCGTGGTGTTCACCCTCTTCGCCGTCGGCGTGCTGGCCATCCGCCGGGGCAGCATGGGCCGGCTGCTCATGGCCACCCGGGACTCCTCCGCCGCCTGCGCCACCCTGGGGGCCAACCTGACGCTGATCAAGCTGCTGTTGTTCGCCGCCTCGTCGGCCATCGCCGGCGTGGGAGGAGCGCTGTGGGGAGGGGTGGAGGGATCGGTCACCAGCTTGAACTTCCAGTACGAGCTGGGTCTGTCGCTGGTGCTGATCGTCTACGTGTGGGGCGTCGCCTCCCCGGCCGGGTCCCTGCTCGGCGGGCTGTCGCTCAGCCTGGTCTTCCCCCAGGTCGTCCCCCACCTCCCGTACCGGTGGTCGCAGCTGGCGCTCATCGGCACCGGCTTCGGGGCCATCAGCCTCGGGCGCAACCCCAACGGCGCCATCGGCCGCATGTCCGACATGTGGCAGGAGCTGCTGCAGCGCCGGCCGAGCCGCCCGCCCACCCCGGCGGGCACGGAGGCCCCGGCCGGATCGGCACCGGCGGCGGGTCAGAGGGAGGTGGGCAGCCTTGTCGCTGCTGCGGACTGACGACGTCGCCGTCCGTTTCGGCGGCGTGCAGGCCCTGAGCGGCGTCAACATCGACGCCGAGGCGGGCCGCATCACCGGTCTGATCGGGCCGAACGGCGCCGGCAAGACCACCATCTTCAACGTGATCAGCGGCCTCCAGGCCCCGACCCGGGGAAAGGTGTTCCTGGACGGGTCGGATGTCACCGGCAAGAGCGTCCACCAGCGGGCCCGCCTGGGGCTGGCCCGGACCTTCCAGCGGCTCGAGATCTTCGGCTCCCTGACTGTCCGTGACAACGTCCGGGTAGCGGTGGAGATGCGCCGGCGCTTCACCCGGACCCGCATCGACGTCGGTGCCGCCACCGCCGAGCTGATGGAGCGCACCGGGATCCACCACCTGGCCGATCAGCGGGCCGACACCCTCTCCACCGGGCAGGCCCGCCTCACCGAACTGGCCCGGGCCCTGGCCACCGGGCCCCGGCTGCTGCTGCTGGACGAGCCCGGGTCGGGCCTGGACTCCTCGGAATCGGAGGCCTTCGGGAATCTGCTGGTCGACCTGGCCGCCGAAGGACTCGGGATCCTGATGGTCGAACATGACATGGAACTGGTGATGAAAGTGTGCTCCTGGATCCATGTACTCGACTTCGGCGTGAAGATCGCGGAGGGCGGCCCCGAGCAGATCCGGGCCGACGAGCGGGTCCAGGCCGCGTACCTCGGCACCGACGACGACGGTGAGCTCGAGGGCGTCGCCGCGGGGGCCGGCGGGTGAGGCCGTCCACCGCCGCCGCTCCGGCCGGCCGGTCCGTGGTGCCCCCGGCCCTGGAGCTCATCGACCTGACCGCCGCCTACGGCCGGATCGAGGTGGTCCACGGGATCGACCTGGTCGTGCCGCCGCAGAGCATCGTGGCCATCCTCGGCCCGAACGGGGCAGGGAAGACCACGACGCTCAAGGTCATCGACGGGCGCCACCCGGCGACGGGCGGCTGCGTGCACATCGCCGGCAACCACGTGAGCGGCGCCTCGGCCGACTCCCTGGCCCGGGCCGGGGTGTGCTCGGTCCCCGAGGGGCGGGGCATCTTCCCGAACCTGACCGTGGCCGAGAACCTCTGGCTGATGACCCAGAGCCGCGGCAGCCTGACCTACCAGGACGTGCAGGACAAGGCCTACGCCCGCTTCCCCATCCTGGGCGAGAGGCGCAAGCAGCTCGCCGGCACCCTCTCGGGCGGCCAGCAGCAGATGCTGGCCATGGCCCGGGCCGTGGTGACCGACCCGGCGCTGCTGCTCGTCGACGAGCTGTCCATGGGTCTGGCCCCGCTGATCGTCAAGGAGCTCTATGACGTACTCGCCCAGCTGTCCGACGACGGCATGGCCGTCCTGCTCGTCGAGCAGTTCGCCCGGACCGCGCTGGCCATCGCCGACTTCGCGGCGTTGATGGTCCACGGTCACATCACCGCCGTGGGCCAGCCCGCCGACCTCGACGAAGCCGTCGCCGAGGCCTACCTGGGTGCCGGATCGTGACCGGGTCCCGCGGCCACCTGCTCCGGTCCGTCGGGCGCAAGCCGGCCCGGGTGGCGGCCGCCGCCGCCCTGGCCGTGCTGCCCGTGGTCTTCGCCGGGCCGGCCCGGGCCGACAGCGGCGGATCCTCCCTCGGGGGTTTCAACGTTTCCGCCGACGGCAACGTGGTCGACGTGCTGATCGACAACGCCACGGGCCTGGCCGGCATACACCCCTTCACGGAGGCCGACTTCCCCGAGGCCCAGAGCCAGTTCGCCACCGGGCCGTTCGGCTCGGGCCTGGCTACGGTCTTCTGGCCGGGCAACGCCGGTGGCAACTTCGGGTCGCTCTCGTCGGAGCTGGGCATACCGTCGCAGCTCCAGCCGCTGGTATCGAAGCTCAACGACCCGGTGAAAGCCAGCGCCCAGTACCCCGCCGGGCCGGCCAGTGCCAGCTACCCCAAGGGTGCGCCGAGCGGTCTGTTCGACATGCACTCCACGGCCGGGGCCACAGGCGTCACCTCCACCGCCGACCTGGCTGATGTCGGTGCGCCCAAGGTCCTGAGCTTCTCCGGGGCCCGGGGCACCAGCTCTTCGCTCGCCGACTCCACCGCCCGGGCCAGCGCCAGCTCCGACCTGACGGGCCTGTCCCTGCTGGGCGGGGTGATCCGCATCGGCTCCATCGAGTCGACCGCCACCGCCACGAGCGACGGAACCACCGGCTCCGGCTCGGCCAGCACCCACGTCGCCGGCATCACCGTCCTCGGCCAGCCGGCCAGCATCGGCTCCGACGGCCTCATCCTGCCCGACTTCGCCAAGTCGCTCGGTCCCGTCACCGGCCCGGTGGTCCAGGACCTGATCAGCCAGACGGTCAGCGCCCTCGGCCTGAAGATCACCGAGTTCCCGGCCACCCACACCAGGGACGGGGCCTCCTACAGCACCACCTCTGGCGGGCTGGCCATCAAGATCAGCTTCCCCGGCTCGGCCGCGGCCCTGCTGGAGAAGGTCGGGTCGGTCATCGCCCCTCTCTTCCCCTCGCAGGCGGCCATAGTCCCCACGCTCCCGGGACTGCTCCAGGGCATGACCATCACGATCACCCTCGGTCGGGCCACTGCGTCGGCGTCGGCGTCGCCGCCGTTCTCCGACTCGTTCAACCCGGGACCGGGCCTGGCGGGCACCGGCACCGGCTCGGCGGGCGCCTCCGGCACCGGAGCGGCGCTCGACTCCGGGTCGGCACTGGCCGCCGGGGGCGCCACGGCATCACCCGGCCTGACCGGATCGGGCACGTCGCCGTCCCTGGCCACCGTCGGCGCCGGCGCCGGCACCGCCTCACCGGGCTCCGGGTCCACCACCGGCGCCGGGGGGCAGGGCTCGGGCAGCTCGCTACCGGCCACCCTGGTGAGCCTGTCGAGCCCCATAGGCGCCGGCGTGGTCGTGATCGGGGTGCTGGTGGCCGCGGCCTTGGGCTACGGGCTGTGGCGGATGGCCCGGCTGCTGCTCGCCCAGGACGCCGGGCCGGTCTGCCCGCTCGGAGGGGACAATCCGTGACCTACACAGGGGAGAAGCCATGACCGCTCCAACCACCGCCGGCCGGTACAACCCTGACGATCCGTCCCTGCGCTACGGCATGTCGGTGCGCCACGCCGCCCTCACCGCAGCGGCCTCCGGTGTCCGGGTCCGCCGCGGCCGGTTGCCGGTGGAGCAGGTGCTCCTGGCAGCAGCGGTGATCCTCTTCCCCCTCGGGCTGGTGTTCATCCTGCTCGGCTGGTACGGGGCGGCCCACACCGGCCGGCTGTACGCCCAGATCGACTACCTGATCTCCGGGGGCCTGCTCGGCGTGGGGATCTCGGTGGCCGGGGGATTCATGTACTTCGGCTACTGGCTGAGCCGCCAGCTGAGCGAGTCCCGCCGTCAGAACGGGCTGACCCTCCAGTCACTCCAGCGCCTCGAGGACCTCCTGGAAGCCACCCTCGACGGGGGCGGAGCGGGCTTCGCCTCCACCGGGTTCGGCATGGCCGCCCCGGTGCCGGCGGGCGTCGGCGCCTCCGTGCCGGCGACGCGCCGGGCCACCGCCACGGCTGCCCGGGCCCGCGTCGGCGGGGTGAACCCGTCACGGCCGGAGCGGGGCGCCCCGGCCCGGCCGGGTCCCGACCCCGACGGCTGGGAGCCCACCGGAGAGGTGCCGGTGACCGCCGGACCGGTCCTCCTGGCCACCCCCCGCGGCACCCTCCTGCACCGGCCGCAGTGCCCGGTGGTGGCCAAGCGCAGCGATCTGCGGTCGATCCCGGCCGGCACCGCCGGCTTCGGCTACTGCTCCATGTGCGACGCGGCCGGCGTCCTCGTCTGACCCGAACCCGCACCGAACCCCCCACCCCAACCGGAGAAGTCATGAAGTCCAACAGGTACAGGTCGGCGCGCCGCAAGCCCATGGCCATCGCCGGCATCACGATCCTCCTCGCAGGTGGATGCGGCGCCCGGCTCACCAGATCCCAGATGGCTGCTCTCGACGGGAGCGGCTCGGGCGGCGGGATCAGCGCCGGGGTCGGCTCCTCGGGCGCCACGTCGAGCGGCGGGTCGGGGGCCTCGGCCCTCGGATCGAGTTCGTCGCCCGGCGGGTCGGCTGCCACGACCGCGTCGGGCGGCGGCTCCGCCAGCCCGGCCGGCGGCTCCGCCGGTGCCTCCTCCGGCGGCTCGGCCGCCGGAGGAGGGGCGGCGGGCGGATCGGGCGCAGCCGGCGGGTCGGGCGGCTCCTCCGCTACGAAGCCGGCCGGGGCCTCGGGGACGTCCGGCGGCCCCCGGACGGTCACCCAGGCCGGCAACCCGCTGGCCGGGCCCGGCGGGAAGATGTGCGCCCCGGGGGCTCCCGGCTCCGGGCCGGGGGTCACCGCCAGCTCCATCACCGTCGGCAACATCGCCACCGTCAACGGTCCGGTCCCGGGCCTGTTCGCCGGCGCCCGCTACGGCGCCGAGGCCGTCGCCGCCTACATCAACTCGGTGGGCGGCATCTGCGGCCGCAAGCTGGTCGTCAACTCCGCCGACGACCAGTTCGACCAGGCCACCGACCAGAGCGAGGCGTCCACCATGGCCAACCAGGTGCTGGCCTTCATGGGCTCGTTCTCGCTGCAGGACGCAGGGATCACCGCCGGCGCCCCGAACGTGCCCGACATCGGCACCGCCCTCTCCCCGCAGCGGTTCAACTCCGCGGACAACTTCTCGCCGCAACCCGAGCCGCCCGGCTACCACATCGGTGAGTACGAGTACTTCAAGTCCGATCCGCAGTACGCAGCAGCCACCCAGCACATGGCCATGCTGGTGGAGAACACCCCGCAGACGGCCTCGACCGGGGCGCAGGAGGAAGCCGCCCTCAAGTCCATCGGCTACAAGTTCGTCTTCACCGACACGACCCTCCAGCCGACCGACCCCACCTTCAACGGGGACGTGCAGAAGATGAAGGCGGCCGGCGTCCAGGGAGTGATCTTCCAGGCCACCGGCACCATCATCGGCCAGCTGGCCAACGCCATGTACCAGGCCGGCATGAAGATCGTACTCGGCAACTACAGCCCGCCGGCCTACGATCCGGCGTTCATCAAGAACGCCGGTCCCGGCGCCGCCGGCACGGTGCTGTCCCAGCCGCTGGCCCTCTACGACGGTGAGGACGCCGGCCTGATCCCCATGGTGGCCACCCTCGACCAGTGGTACAGCCGGGTCAACCCCGGACAGGTGCCCGACATCTACGCGGTCTACAGCTGGATGTCGGGGCTGCTGCTGGCCCAGGCCCTCAACACCGCCGGGTCGGTGACCCGGGCGGCCCTGCTCGGCGGGTTGAAGCAGCTGACCAGCTTCACCGCCGACGGGCTGGAGCCGCCGGCCAACCCGGCCGGCAAGGTGCCGCCCAGCTGCTGGCTCCTGATCGACGTCAAGAACGGCAAGTTCGTCCGTGACCCGGCCACCGCCACCGGCTTCAAGTGCTCGCCGGCGGGCTACTACCACTACCAGTAGACGGGTGGGGCCGGTCACTTCTGGCCCGGGAGGGGACGCACTAGCCTGCCGGGCGTGACCGCGACTCAGAACCCCCCGGCCAGGGAACGTTGGCGGGCCCAGTGGGCCGAGCTGTTCAGTGAGGTCGTCACCTCGGGGCTGTGCACCGGCTGCGCCGGCTGCGTCGTGTCCTGCCCCCACGACGTCCTCGGCTACGACGACCAGAACGGGGTGTACAGGCCGTTCCACCTGGAGGAGGAGCTCGGCGCCGGGGACTGCGGGCACGGGCAGCGCGGGTGTACCAGCTGCACCCGGGCCTGCCCCCGCTTCCGCAACTGGGAACCCGAGATCGACACGTACCTCTTCGGGCGGGAGCGCCTGGCAGAGGAGATGTCGGGGGTGTCGAAGGACGTCTTCCTGGCCCGGGCCACCGACGCCCAGATCCACCAGAACGGCCAGGACGGCGGTCTGGTCTCGGCCATCCTCCTCTGGTGTCTGGACCACGACCGCATAGACGCGGCCCTGGTGTCGATGCTGGAGGGCGACGGCCGGACCTGGAAGGCGGTGCCCGGCCTGGCCCGCACCCGGGAGGAGATCCTGGCCGCCGCCGGGTCCCGCTACACCTATTCGGCCAACACCCTGGCCTACGCCCGGGCCATCGAGGCCGGCCACGAGCGGCTGGCCCTGGTGGGCATGAGCTGCCAGGCCTCCGTGCCGGCCGTCATGCGGGCCCGCAAGGCCGGTAAGCCGGGCCGGCGGCTGGCCCTGTCCATCGGGCTGCTGTGCTCCAAGACCTTCGACGACGCCATATTCGAGGAGCTCCTCGAGGCCCGCTACGGCTTGGCCCGCCAGGACATCGTGAAGATGAACATCAAGGGCGTGCTGCAGATCTGGATGCGCGACGGGGCGTACCACGAGGTCCCGCTGAAGGAGTGCCACGCGTGGACCCGGGAGGGCTGCAAGGCCTGCCCCGACTTCGCGGCCGAGCACGCCGACATCTCCACCGGCGGCATCGGGGCGTTCAACGACTGGACCCTCACCATCGTGCGCACCGACGCCGGACGGGAGATCATCGAGGGGATGCTGGCCGACGGGGTGATCGAGACCCGGCCCGGTGACGACGACCCGGGGGCGGTAGCCCTCCTGCGGAAGCTGTCCACCGTGTCGCGCCGGCGCTGGCCGGAGCAGGCCGTGGCCGCGCCGCGGGTGGGGGTGGCCCCGCCGAAGCCGAAGCCGGCGGGCTAGATCACGTCGCGCCGGGTCGGGTCCAGCCCGGCCCGGCGCATCCGGTCCTGCATCGGGAGAGCCGGGGGCGGCGGCCGGCCGATGGTGACCCCCTGCCACAGTTCCCCGTCTGAGGCCCACAGGTGGCAGGTGTCGCGCATGAACGCGCCGGCCCCGTCGGCGGCCCCGCCCCCGGGCAGAGGACCGGCCGGGACGGGCCCGGCGTGGCGCATGGAGAACATGCACTGCACCGCCACCGGCCCCATGGCCTGCAGAAGGGCGGTGGTGTGGGTGCAGCCGCGCGGGCCGCCGAAGCACAGGCGCACCTCCTGGGTGAAGCCCCGGGCTATGGAGAGGCCGATCAGGTCCCGGTAGCGGGGGGCGATCGCCGTGCAGCCCGGCTGCGGGTGGGTCTCGAAGACCACCTCGGCGCCGGTGATGGTCAGGTCCGGGAAGCTCACGGTGAGGTCGACCACCATGTGGTGCATGGTCAGCGGGCCGCCGTCATCGGTGCCTCCCGCCGCCTCGATGCGCTCGGCGAACGGGGCCCCCGGCTTGAGATCCATCACCGCGCCGCGGATCAACATGGTGGCGTCATCCACCCGCCAGGCGCGTACCTGGTAGTCGCGCTGGTGCAGCGGCTGCAGCTCGGGATCCGGTGGGAGCAGGTCGGCGTGGCCGTCCCACCAGGGGCCGTCGAGGGAGCGGCTCACCCGGCGAGGGTCTGGTTGAGCTTGCGGTGGTCCCAGCTGACGACCTTGTCGACGTCCACGCTCACCAGCAGCCGGTTGTGCATCATGGCCTCGACCAGGGGCTTCTGGCTGTCGTCGTAGGGGCCCATGTAGCGCTCCCAGACGGCCACCCCGAACTTCCACACAGTGGAGGGATCCTCGATGATGCGGGCCTTCCCGACGATCTCCACCCCCCGCAGTTGCTCGTAGCGGTCGCCCGCCTCCACCAGGAACGTCAGGCGGGGGTCGCGCCGCAGGTTCTGCACCTTCTGCGACTTCGCCTTGGTCTCCACCGTGATCACGCCGTCGAGCAGGGCGTACCACATGGCCACCGCGTGGATCGACCCGTCCGGGTGCATGGAGCACATGGTGGTGGTGCGCTCCTCCTCGAGGAAGGCCTGCACCTCCTCGGGACTCATCTTGATCTCGCTACGCCGGTTGACCCCCATCCGGACAGCCTGCCAGAAGGGGCCGGCTGGCTCCAACCCGCGCCGAGCCACTAGGTTGGCTATCCGCCATGGGATCGCTGATCAAGAAGCGCCGCAAGCGCATGCGCAAGAAGAAGCACAAGAAGATGCTGAAGGCCACGCGCTGGCAGCGCCGGGCCGGCCGGTAGCCCAACCGGCCCCGGCCGCCACACCAGAGCCCAGCCGCCACACCAGAGCCCAGCCGGTAGTCGGCCCGTAGGGCCGGCCCGGCTAGCGGGCGGCCCGGACCACCCGGCGCCCCGGTCCGGGATGGGCACCGCGCACGAACCAGGTACCGCCGCTGCCGGCCAGCATCGGGGTCTCACCGGAGGCGTCCGCCAGGACATCCCGCCACCGGACCAGTTCCGGGGCGACCGCCAGCGCGGCCGGCTCCAGGTCGTTGCCGTTGTCGCCCCTGGGACCGCCCAGGCGGTCCCAGGTCCGGTAGACCTCGACGGTGGAGACGTGCAGCGGTGGCGTGAGGAGGGTGAAGACGGCCCCGTCGATATCGGCGAACGGCAGGGGCTCGACCATCTCGCCGACCCCCCGCACCAGCGCCCGTCCCCCGGCCAGGCAGAACGGCACGTCGGCCCCCAGCCCGACCGCCACCGACGGATCGCTGCAGCCGGCCCAGCGCAGCACCGCGGCGGCGTCAGCCGACCCGCCGCCGAGGCCGGCACCGGTCGGGATGCGCTTCTCCAGGTGGATGGAGGCCCGCCGGCCGACGGCGTCCAGGGCCCGGCGCACCAGGTTGTCGGCGCCGGCGGGCACCGGGCCGTCGGACCCGAGCCCCGAGACCGTCAGGCCGTCCCCCGGGGAGATCTCCAACCGGTCGGCCAGGTCCAGGGTGACCATCTCCGATTCCAGGAGGTGGTAGCCGTCGGCCCTCACCCCGGTCACCCGCAGGCTGAGCGTCAGCTTGGCCCGGGCGTAGAGCACTTCCGCCTCCATCAGCTCGTCCCGCCGGTACCGGCGACGGCCCGGGCCAGACGCCCCCAGGCCTGCACATCGAGATCCTCGGCCCGGCCCTGGGGGTCCACCCCGGCCGCCTCGA
>JAKAXN010000152.1 GCA_021816565.1 Actinomycetes bacterium | reverse complement strand
CCCGCTCGGGTACCTTGCCGCAGATGAGCTCCGACGACGGACTGCGGATCGTGCGGCGGGAGCCGCTGGAGGACGGCCCGGCCGGGGGCCGGCTGATCGTCCTGGTCCACGGGGCCATGGACCGGGCCACCAGCTTCACCCGCCTCACGGCCCGGCTGGCGGACTGGACCGTGGTGTCCTACGACCGGCGCGGCTACGCCCGGTCGTCGCACCTGGGACCGCCGGAGAGCTTCTCCGACCAGGTACACGACCTGCTGGAGGTACTCGACGGCCGGCCCGCAGTGGCCTTCGGCCACAGCCTGGGAGGCGACATCGTGCTGGCCACCGAGTCCCGCCACCCCGGTTCGATCACCTCCGCGGTGGTGTGGGAGCCGCCCCAGCCTTGGATGGCGTTCTGGCCCTCCGACTCCACGACGAGGGGCGCCGGATCGGATCTCGATCCCGAGGACCGGGCCGAGTGGTTCATGCGGCGCATGGTCGGCGATCGGGTGTGGGAGAGGCTTCCGAGCTCCACCCGCCGCCAGCGGCGGGCCGAGGGCCACACCCTCAACGCAGAACTGGCCAGCCTGGCCGGGGAGCCGGTCTTCGACCCGGCCCGGGTGCGCATCCCGGTGCTGGTCGGGCGGGGCGGGCGGTCCCGGGTGCACCAGCGCCGGGGGGCGCGGGAGCTGGCCGCCCTGCTCCCCGACGCCGAACTGGTCGAGATCGCCGAGGCGGAGCACGGGGCCCACCTGACCCACCCCTCCGAGGTGGCGGCCCTCATCCGTCAGGTCGCCGGGGTGGCGGCCCCGGCCGCCTGACCGCCCCCAGCCGGGTCTATACCTGGAGTTCGATACCGAGGAGCCGGGCCGCGGCCGAGACCCCCAGCCCCTTGTCCACTGCGGCGTCGATGGCATCCACCGCACCGGGGGAATCCAGGTCGTCGTCCAGCCTGTCGCGGACGTCGTCGAGACCGCCGTCGCCCTCCCCGGCCTTCTCCCAGCGGGCCAGCATCTCCGCGGCCCGAGGGCAGTCGGAGTCGTCGAAATCCCACGGCGTGCGGTAGTGGTGGGCCACGATGGCCAGCCGGATGGCCCTGGGGTCGAACTTCTCGCGCAGGTCCCGGACGAACACCAGGTTGCCGAGGGACTTGGACATCTTCTCGCCCTCGTAGCGGACCATGGCCTGGTGCACCCAGTGGTGGACGGTACGCCGCCCGGCGAGGGAATCGGACTGGGCCCTCTCGCACTCGTGGTGGGGGAAGACCAGGTCGGCGCCGCCGCCGTGCAGGTGGATCTCCGAACCGAAATTGTCCATGGCCATGGCCGTGCACTCGATGTGCCAGCCGGGCCGGCCCGGTCCCCACTGCGACTCCCATGACGGCTCGCCGGGGCGGGCCGCCTGCCACAGGACGAAGTCGAGCGGGTCGCGTTTGGCCGGGTCGTCGGGATAGCCGCCCCGCTCGGCGGCGATGCGCAGCATCTCGTCCCGGTCGAGCATCGACAGCTGGCCGAAATCGGCGTAGGAGCTGCGCGAGAAGTACACGCTGCCGTCCGAGACGTAGGCGCAGCCGCTGTCGAGCAGGCGGGATACGGCCAGCAGGATCTGGGGGATCACGCTGGTGGCCCGGGGCTGCTTCCAGCTGGGCAGCACCGACAGGGCGGCCATGTCCTCTTCGAACTGGCGGACCCCCTCGAGACCGAGGTCGAGGTAGTTGACCCCGAGCTGGGCGGCCTTCTCGAGGATGGAGTCGTCCACGTCGGTCACGTTGCGCACTGTCCGCACCTCGTGGCCCCGGTCGCGCAGGCGGCGCTCGACCAGGTCGTAGAGGAGCATGGTCGCGGCGTGGCCGACATGGGTGGAGTCGTAGGGGGTGATCCCACAGACGTAGAAGTTGACGGTCTGAGGCGGCTCGAACGGGACGACCTCGCGTCGAAGCGTGTCCCAAAGTCGCATGCAGTCACTCATCAGCTGGCTCCGGTCTGGCGCGGCGGCATTCGTCGGTTGCGACCTCTCCCCTGCAGCCGAGAGCGGGTTCTGCACCGGGTGCGCGTTGGAGAAAGGTAGTCCTGATGGCCAGAGCCTAACGGCAGTAACCGGGGTTTCCGGCGAGCTTCTCGCCCCGGCCGGCAGGTCCCGGCCGTCGCGACACCCCGGACCGGATCAGGCCGCGGCGCCGACCAGCTTGTCGGACATGGTCCCCTCGGCTCCGAACAGCCGCTCACGCCAGTCGGCGACCAGGCCGTTGGTGTCGCGGTCGTCGGGGTGGAAACCGGGCCGGTCGTACTCCTTGAGCTGGGCCCACAGCTCCGCGCTCATCATCGGGGACCGGCGGAACCGGCGCCAACTGGCCCGCAGGTTGCCCCGCCGGTAGGCGGCCCGGTCGGTGGCCAGCGACCACAGCATCTCGGTGGCCACGGCCACGATGAAGCCGATACGGATGAACTTCATGGTCCACACCCGCAGCCGCTCGGACCCGCCGACCATGCGGTACACGTCGAACGCCACCGCCTTGTGCTCGGACTCCTCCAGGGCGTGCCACAGGAACAGGTCCCGCACGGACTCGTTGCCGAACGAGGCCCGGGCCTCCTCGCTGCTCAGTATCAGCTCGGCCATGGTGGCGGTGAAGTGCTCGAGAGCGGCCGTCAGGGCCAGGTTGGCGATGGGCGGGACCGCCCGCTCGCGGAACTCGAGCAGCCGCTTGGTCATACGCTCGATCCGCTTGGTGTGGTAGCCGAGGTCGTCCAGCCGGGCGTTGAACGCCCGGTGCTCCCGGCCGTGCATGGCCTCCTGACCGATGAAGCCGGCCACCTGGCGCTTCAGCTCGGGGTCGGTGATGCGGTCCCGGTAGTGGCGCACGGATCGGACGAAATAGTCCTCGCCGTCGGGGAACAGCCCCGACAGGGCGGCCGCGTAGTGGCTGCTCACCAGGTCGCCGTCGGCTGCGAAGTGGCGGGGCACGTCGGCGAACGACGCCTCCAGGGCCACCCGCCGGGTCGGCACCTTGCGTGCGGTCGACCGGTTCGAATCCACCATCTCCGTCCTCCTCGGACCAAAGCCTCAATGCGGTACGGGTCCAGTTATAGAGGATTTGAGAGATTCATTCAAGTCCTCAAATATGGTAGCCTCTCGACCGTGGTTGGGGTATCCGAGGCCGGTGCCGGGGGCAGCTCGAAGGGCGAGCAGACCCGCCGGGCGGTACTGGAGGCGGCGATCCTCAGGTTCGGGCGGGAAGGGTTCCGGGCCACTTCGGTGGCCGACGTGGCCCGCGACGCCGGTGTCGGCGGCACCGTCCCTTACGCCTACTTCCCCAACAAGGAAGCTCTGTTCCTGGCCGCCATCGACGAGGACGCGGCCCGGCTGATCGACCAGGCCGTCCCCCAAGCCCTGGCCGAGCCGGTGACCGGCTGGCCCCAGGAGCTGATCCGGGCCGCGGTGGCGGCCCTGGAGGAGCGACCCCTGGCCCGCCGGATACTCGGGGGCCTGGAGCCGGAGGTCACCGCCCGGGTGCTCGGGATCCCGGCCCTGGAGGAGTTGCGCAAGACCGCGGCCGAGCGACTGCGGGTCGATCAGGCCTGCGGCACGGCCCGGCCGGACATGGACCCGGTGGCGACCGCCGGCGGGGTGGTGACCATCATGCTGTCGCTGCTCATGTCGGTGGTGCAGGTCGGCGTGGAGGTGGCGTCGCTCTACGGCCCGGGGGTGGCTGCGGTGTTGGAGGCAGCCACCGGGCCCCTCGAGAGACAGCGCCCGGGAGAGCCGATCGGGACACCAGTGGGCGACCCGGACCATCGGCCGGGGCCATCCCCCGCCTGAAACGGCCGTGCCCGTCGATTTCCGGGACCGGGTGCTAGCCGCCCTGCGCTCGGTGGGACCGGGACAGGTGGTGAGTTACGGCGATCTGGCCGCCCAGGCCGGCTACCCCGGCGCCGGCCGGGGAGTGGGGGCCGTGCTGGCCGCCAGCCGGCCGGAGGACGGCCTGGCGTGGTGGCGGGTGGTCTACAGCGATGGGCGGCTGGCCCCGGGAAAGGAGGCCGAGCAGGCCCGCCTGCTGGCCGCCGAGGGTCTCGCCACCGCCGGCGGACGACTCATCGGGGCGGCGCCCCCGGCCCGGGGCGCAGCCGGTATCCTGAAGACCACGTGCGATTGAGCAGGGTAGTCGCAAATGGGATCGCACTGCCGATCATGTCCGTGGTCGGACGGGCCGGGGCTTTCCGGCCGGCCGGTTGATCGATACTCGAGCGAGGGCTCCACGATGCGGAGGTATCCCGGGTGGAATCCATGATCCACAGCAGCCGCAAGGCCGAGCCCGCGCCGGCCGCCTCCCCGACGCTTCCCGATGGGCGCGCCCTGGAAATCCTGGACCTGCTGTCCACGTTGGCGGTGGGCGGCCTGCCCTGCCCGGCCGAGGCCAGCCTGGCGCTTCTGACTGGCCGGGACGGCAGCCTGCGAACCGTGGCCGCCACCTCACCGCAGGCCCTGGACCTCGACACCATCCAGCAACGTGGGTCATCCGGTCCGGCCATGGAGGCCGTCCGTGGCGGCCGGGGCGTCCAGGTGGTCCTGCCGAGCGACCGTTGGCCCCGTCTGTCGCGCGCCGCAGCGGGTCTGGGACTCGGCTCGATCTGGGCCCTGCCCCTCACCCACTCGGGCTCTCACCACGGGGTCCTCACCGTGTACGCCAACTCAACCGAACCGTGGAGTGACCCTCGCTCGGGAGCGACCCGCGTGGTCGCCGCCCTGGCCGCGCTCGAGGTGGCCAACGCCGCGGCCGCGGCCCAGCTGGCTCACGGGAACGCCACACTGCGCGAAGCCCTCGAGACCCGCACGGTCATCGGCCAGGCGCAGGGGATCCTGATGGCCAGGCAGGGAATCGGTGCCGACGACGCTTTCGACATCCTGAGACGGGCCTCGCAGCGGACCAACCGCAAGCTGCGCGACATCGCCGCCGAGTTGGTTGCCGGGGTCGGACCGGTTACCGCAGAGTTCCGACCATGAGCTCCGGCGACCGGGAGCGCGAAGCCCGTCGGTGGGCCACGTCCGAACGGGTCGCCGAGCAGGCCGCCCTCGAAGAGCGCCTGACCCGCCTGAGCGAAGAGCTGACCCGGACCTGGGCCGAGGCGCGGCTTCGACGGTCGCAGATCCGCCGCCAGCGGACCCAGCTGCGGGCCCAGATGCAGCTGCGCCGGGCTGCGGCCGTCGATTTCGACGCCTGGGCCACGGCCGTCGATCTGGACGGCCGGGCCGCAGCGGCCATCCTCGGGGCCGCTCTCAGCGTCAGCGGCCTGACCTTGACGCAGCTGTGGCTCGACTACGTGGCCCTGGGAGGAAACGCCGGCGAGGCGGAGGTCAGCTCCATGGTCACCGGAGCCGGCCCGATCGGCCAGCCGGACCACGACCGGATCGCCCTGGCCCTCAACGAGCGGTTGGACGACAGCGGCTTCGGGCGGCCGCTCGCCTACTGGGACGGCAGCCGCTGATCCATGACGGTCCGAGGCGTCGGCTCAGTCGGGCCGCTCCTGCTCGGAGATGAGGATGATGGCGCCCTCCACGACCCGCTCCGGCCCCCTGAGCGGGGCCACCCGGACCCGGCAGCGGATGGGGTTACCCCGTCGGGACACGGCGTCTGCGACCATGCGGCCGTCGGTGCTGTCCCCCGCCAGGCACGCCCGGATGGGGGGACCCAGGATGTCCACCGGGAAGCCCATATCCAGCCCCAGGATGTTGCGGCCCTCCACCTCCTCGGCCGGCAGGCCCCACATCTCGAACGACAGCCCGCTCCACACCCGGACCTGCATGGCCCGGTCGACGACCACCACCGACGCGTCGAGGGTCGCCAGCACCGACTCGATGTAGGCGTTCACCTGGTTGACCTCGGCGGTGCGGTCCCGCAGCTCGTCGTTGATGGCCTGGAGCTCCTCGTTGGTCGAGGACAGCTCCTCGTTCATGGTCTCGAGCTCCTCGTTGGTCGACTGCAGCTCCTCGTTGGTGGTCTCGAGCTCCTCGATGGTGGACTGCAGCTCCTCGTTGGTGGTCTCGAGCTCCTCGTTGGCCGACTGCAGCTCCTCGTAGGCCACCTCCAGATCCCGGTGGGCGTGCTCGAGCTCCTGCTGGAGCTGCCGGTGCCGGGTCACGTCCACGAAGGTGATGACCACACCCAGGTGCTGGTCGTCCGCCGACAGCGGGACGATCCTGATGTCGAGGAACCTCAGCTCGCCGTCGGGGGTCCAGCGGGAGACCCCGTCTATCTCCACCGCCCGGCCCTCGGAGCGAACCTGGTCTATCCGCGAACGCAGCTCCACCGGGCGGTAGGACAGCTCCAGATCCTGGAAGGGCCGGCCGACGGCGTCGGCGCTCACAGCGAACATCTCCCGGGCCCGGGCGTTGACGGCCAGCACGATGCCGGTGGCGTCGAGGAGGATCTCCGGGACGGCCCGCAGCTCGAAAGCCAGCTCCACGATCCGGTCGTCGCCGATGCTGAGCGGCGCGGTGGTGCGCCCGGCCATGGCCAGCAGCCGGGAGCGCAGCGAGGTCTGGTTGATCTTGCGGAAGATCCGGTGCCGGGCGTCGACCGCCTGGAACAGCTCGGTCTGGGAGTACATCTCCACCTTGCCGAGGAACAGGAACCCCTGGTCGACCACCGAGAAGTGCAGCCGGTGCATCAGCTGCTCCTGGGTCTCGGCGTTGAAGTACATCAAGGTGTTGCGGCAGATCAGCAGGTCGGTACGGGAGATCGGGGCGTCCTGGAGCAGGTCGTGGCGGCCGAAGATCACCGACCGGCGCAGCTCCGGCGAGAACGTGAAGTTGCGCCCGTTGGGCCGGAAGTACTTCTCCAGCAGGCCGTCGGGAACGCTCTCCACCTCCCGGGCGCTGTACTCGGCCTGGCGGGCCCTGTCCAGGGCTTCGGCGTCGAGGTCGGTGGCGTAGACCTTCACCCTCTCCTTCACCGCCTCGGAGCCGATCTCCTCGGCCAGCAGCATCACCGCGGTGTAGGCCTCCTGGCCCGTGGAGCAACCGGCGCTCCACACCCGGATGGGGCTGCCGCCTCGGCGGGCGACTATGTCGGGGACCGCCGCGGTCCGCAACGCCTCCCACGCCTCGGGATCCCGGAAGAACGATGAGACGTTGATGAGAAGCGTGTTGAAGACCTGCTCGAACTCCTCGGGGTGGACCTCGAGGTAGTCGACGTAGCTGTCGTAGTCCTCGACCTGGACCTGCTGCATGCGCCGGCTGATGCGTCGGGCCAGCGTGCCGCGCTTGTAGCCGGTGAAATCGAACAGCCGGGCCTCCCGCAGGTAGCTCAGGACCCTCTCCACCCCGGCGTCGGGCACCGGACGCTCAACCATCCGAACCGTCCCCGGGCCTCTCCGGGGCGTCCTCGCCGGCGATCGGCAGACGGTGAACCAGAACCCGTCGCAGGATGCTGATGTTCCTGGTCATGCCTTCCAGATCCTCCCGGTAGCGCCCGGCGCTCAGCCTCCGCCCTGTCTCCTCCGCCCTGGCTGCCAGCTTTCGGCTGAGAGCGGCCCGGTCCTCCAGGGCCCGCAGGGCCATCCACAACGCCCCTTCCACCCCTTCGGCCTGCTGCTCGAGCAGGCTCTCCGCCTCCCACGCGTGGCCGACCCGGCACCGGAAGCGGAGCACCGGACCGTCGTCGATCTCCCACAGCACGCCGTTGCAGTCGGGGCAGGGCCAGGGGGAGGGCCGGCCCGGGTGCTCCTCGTCGAGCGGATCGTCGACCATCCTGTGGACCTCCCGCTCCAGGATAGGTCCGGGACCGGGTCCAACCGGATCCGCAACCTGGCCGCTGACCAGGTCGCCGATGAGTGGGCCGAGAGCGGCGGCCGGGGCCACGAAGTCCGCCCCCACGGTCTCGAGGGCATTTCGGGGCATGCCGTCGTAGAGCGCGTCGGAGGGCTCCTGGACCACGGACAGGCCTCCACGCCGGCGGACGGCCTGCAGCCCGGCGGTCCCGTCGCTCAGGCCCCCGGAGAGGATCACCGCGATCACCCGGGGCCCGAAGTGGGCGGCGGCGCTGCGGAACAGCGGGTCCACCGCCGGCCGGTGCCCGTTCTCCCGGGGGCCTCTCCAGACCTGGACGTGGTCGGAGGCGACGAGCAGGTGGTGATCCCCCGGGGCCACGTAAACGCGGCCGTGGTGCAGCGGCTGGCCGTCCCGGGCCACCACTACGTCGAGGTCGGTGCGGCGGCTCAGGATCCGCCGGAGCGCCGGTCCCCCGGTCGCTGGCATGTGCATCACCAGCAGGACCGAGGCGGCCAGGTCGGCGGGAAGCCCCCCCAGGAACTCGTCGAGGGCCTCGATACCCCCGGCGGAGGCGCCGACCACTATCAGGTCTCGGTTCGCCATCGTCACTCCCGCTCGGCTGAGGCGTCCGGTTGCGGTACCGGCTCAGGCGAGGTTAGCGGCCGGGCGACGATGGACCGCCGGGCCCGGAGAGTGGAGGTGAAGGGAATCGAACCCTCGACTTCCTCGATGCGACCGAGGCGCTCTGCCAGCTGAGCTACACCCCCGTGGAGGGACCCTTAAGGCTAGCGCACCGGACGCACCCGGTCAGGTTGGCCGGGCCCGCTCGAGCGCGCTTCGCAGCCGGAGCTGGATCATGGTGGTGGTCACGTCGCTGCGGGTCCGCTCCAGGACGGCCCGCAGGGCGTCGGCGCTGCGCCTCAGCCCCCCGGTGACGGCGTCGGGAAAGTCGACCCCGACCAGAGCCTCGTAGACGTCCTCCATGGCCGACAGCAGGGTCTCCGCCTTGGCCGTCTCGTCCCGGCGCAGCCGGTCCAGGAGGTGGCGGCGCAGCTCGGAGGCCGCTTCGGCCAGCCCATTGAGCCAGGCCGGCAGCCCGACGTCGAGAGCCCGGTGATCCGGTAGGGGGGCCCCGTCTATGAGGGCCCGGGTGAGCACCGCCTCGGCGTACTCCTTCTCCGCGTCGTGGAGGAAGCCGGCGTAGGCCACGGCCGGGAAGGGCCGCAGCGCAGCCTGCGCCTCCCGGACGGCTGCCTCGCTCTCGGTGGTGAAGCGGGCGGCCCGTTCCGGATCGAGGCGGTGCAGCGCCCGGATGGCCGAGCCGGCGGCCCGGATGGTCCTCCGGCAGGCGGCCAGGCCGGCCTCCCGGGCGGCGTTGACCTCGGCCAGTTCCTCCCGGGCCGCCTGCAGCAGCGGTCCCAGATCCGCGCTTCCCCCGGCTTCCCGCGCCGGATGCGGACCGGTCAAGGGGTCAGTTGGCGGCCCGGCGCAGTTCGAGGTCGCCGTAACCGGCGCCGAACTCGTAGGCCTGCTGCCGGGCGGCCCGGTGCGCCGGAATGAAGCGGAGCTTCAACTCCCGCTCGGCGGCCAGGTTACGGAGACGGACCAGAACGGCGACGTAGCCGCCGAGAAGCACGTCGAAGAGCACCTGCACCGACCACATGATCGACATGCCCGGGATGAGGGCCAGAAGGAGCGAGCCGCCCGCTCCGGCCACCAGAGCGAGGAACACGTCGCGGCGCCGCTTCTGCACCTGGCGGCGACGGAGGGCCGCGGCGTTGCCGGCCACCGGGGTGCTCAGGCGGCCGCCGGCCGGGGGACGGGTCGCCGGCCGTCCGGCCGGCCCCCGATCGGAGAGGGCCTCGATGCGGGTGCCCCTGATGCTCGCCATCGGGCGGGCGGACGGACCGGCGGGGCCACGCCCGTCGCGCAGACGGTTGGCCGGCCGGACGGTGGCCGGGGTGGCCCGCTTGAGGACCGTCAGGTCCCGGCGGAACGATCCGACGGAGTCGCCGAACGTGTTGACCGACCGGGAGCGCAACCAGGAGATGAGAAGCGCTCCCCATACAAGTGCCAGTACCAGCAGAACCACGGTGGTCAAGACTCCTCGGCCTACCCTTCGATATCAGGGACCGTAAGGCATGGCGCGACCGAAGTGGTGGATCCCACCCGGGCTCGCACAAGCCGTCAGTCCAGCCGGTTAC
>JAKAXN010000151.1 GCA_021816565.1 Actinomycetes bacterium | reverse complement strand
CCCGACAGCCACACCAACTACCCCTGGGGCTGGGCCCAGTGCGGCAACACCCCGTACCGCTGGTACAAACAGAACACCCACGAGGGGGGCGTGCACGTCCCCATGATCGTGCACTGGCCGGCCGGCGTGGCGCCGGAGCAGCGGGGCACCCTGCGGGACCAATTCGTGTTCGCGTCCGACATCGCGGCGACCATCTACGACCTGCTCGGGATCGAAGCGCCGCCGGTCCGCAACGGCCTCGACCAGCTCCCCGTGACCGGACACTCGTTCGCCTCGGCACTCGCAGACCCGGCCGCCCCGGCCACGAACCAGGTGCAGTACTTCGAGAACGGCGGCAGCCGGGCCCTGATCGCGGGGGAATGGAAGGCCGTCTGCAAGCACGTCGCCGGAGCCGACTACGAGACGGAGCCGTGGGAGCTCTACCACCTCGCCGAGGACCGCTCCGAATGCCATGATCTGGCCGGGGCCCTCCCGGCCAAGCTGCAGGAGATGGTCCAGCTCTGGTGGGAGGAGGCTGAGCGTCACGGGGTCCTACCGCTCGACGACCGGGGGATAGAGCTGTTCGGCGCCCGCTTCCGCGACCACTCACCACACCCCGTCAGCCGCCGCTACGTCTACCGGCCCCCGATGTCACCGCTGCCGGGGCAGGCGGGAGCGGCGATAGGCGGCCGCAGCTTCGACCTGACCGCCCGCGTCTCCCTGTCGGAGGGCGACGATGGCGTGCTGTTCGCCACCGGGACCCGCAGCGCGGGCCTGTCGGTGTTCGTCGCCGGCGGCCGTCTCGTCCTGGACTACAACGCCTTCGGCGAACACACCATCTTGGAGTCCGGCCCGCTCGAGCCCGGCGAGCGCGAGTTGTCGATCCATCTCCGGCGCGGCGAGGCCATGTCGGGGACGGCGGCCATCGCCGTCGACGGTGAGCACGCCGGCCAGGCCCCGCTGCGGCTGTTCATGCGGATGATGTCGTCGATCGGGCCGAGCATCGGTTCCGACCTCGGCTCGCCGGTGTCGCAGCGCTACGAGTCACCATTCGCCTTCACCGGCGTGCTGCACGAGATCGTCATCCAGGCCAGCCCCGAGCGCTTCAGCGACACCGCTGAAGCCGAAGCCCGCGCCGAGACGAGCCGCCAGTGACCCACACCCAGCGAGGAGCACCATGAAGACCCTACGGACCCCGGACCAGCGCTTCGCCGACCTGCCCGGCTATCCCTTCGCACCCCACTACGCCGAGATCAGCGACCAGGAGGGAGGGAGCCTCCGGGTGCACTACCTCGACGAGGGACCAAGCGACGCCGCGCCGGTCCTGCTGATGCACGGCGAGCCGTCGTGGTCCTACCTCTACCGGCACATGATCCCCGTGCTGACAGCAGCGGGCCATCGGGTCATCGCCCCCGACCTGGTCGGTTTCGGGCGCAGCGACAAGCCGGCCGGCACCAGTGACTACACCTATGCGCGCCACGTGGCGTGGATGAGCGAGCTGGTCACCGACCGCCTGGACCTCCGGGACATCACGCTCTTCGGTCAGGACTGGGGTGGACTCGTCGGACTGCGGGTCGTGGCCGGGGCCCCGGAGCGCTTCGCCCGGGTGGTCGTCGGCAACACGGGCCTGCCGACCGGGAAGGGCCAGCCGAGCGAGGCGTTCCTTCAGTGGCAGCGGTTCTCCCAGACAGCCGAGCATTTCCCCGTCGGCGCGATCATCAACGGCGGGTGCCGAACGGACCTCCCGCCGGAGGTCATCGCCGCCTACGACGCTCCGTTCCCCGACGACAGCTACAAGGCCGGGGCGCGGATCTTCCCGTCGCTGGTGCCGACCTCACCCGACGACCCCGCGTCAGCCGACAACGCAGCCGCCTGGGAGGTGCTCTCCCGGTTCGACCGGCCGTTCCTGTGCGCTTTCAGCGACTCGGATCCGGTCACGGCCGGCGGCGACGCGCCGTTCAAGGCCAAGATCCCCGGAGCGCAGGGCCAGCCCCACACGACCATCGAAGGGGGTGGCCACTTCCTCCAGGAGGACTGCGGGCCGGCCCTGGCGCAGGTGATCCTCGACTTCATCGACCGCACCTCGTGAGGGACGCGCCGGCCGGCAGGGCCAAGCAGTGTCATGCACGGGTGTGACGTCGCCCTAGTCGATGGCGAACCAGGCCCGAACCTGAGCCTCATGGTCGAGGTAGCGCTCGCCGGAGACATCGACGACGACCTTGTCGATGGTCCCGCCGGTGAAACGGAACGGCGCCTCATACTCGGATGAGACGGGCGATCCGCTGTCGCGGCCGACGCAGAGCCCGTCACCGACGAGGCAGAACGCACCCGGCTGGGTGACGATGGCGCCGGCGCCCACGGCCTGGTCATCGATGTAGAGGGTCGCGGTTCCCCTGAACCCGGGCTGAGCCGGGTCGTCGTTGCGCCCGGCGGGAACGAACTCGACGGAGAACACGTGGTTTCCGGGCGGGACGGCCCGATCGGCGACCACCTCCTGGTGGTAGGTGCCGACCCAGTTGAACACGTATCTCAGCCGGTGGTCCTTCACGAACAGGCTGTGGCCCCCGGCCACTCCGCCGTGGGCGAAGAGCACGCCTTCGACGGCTCCGTGGTCGGCAGCCACGCCGGCGGCGATGGTGTAGGCGCGCCCGTTGATGGGCGGTCCGGCCAGCTCGGGGACGTCGGCTGTGCCGGGGTAGTACTCGTAGTGATCCCGCCGGGGCCCAGGGCCGGGCCGATCCGCCAGCACCTGCTCGAGCGCGCTGCGGTCGTCGAGGGGCAGGCCGTTGAAGATGCCGGCGTAGTAGAACCAGAGCTGCTTCAGGGCCTCGAGCCGATCGGGATGCCTGGCGGCCAGGTCGGTCGTCTGGGAGCGGTCATGGTCGAGGTCGTAGAGCTCCCACACGTCATGCTCGTAGTGACCCCAGCCCGAGATCGGCGGGTGCAGAGCCGTCGCCAGCCAACCCTGGTGGTAGATGGAGCGCTGGCCCAGCATCGTGTAGAACTGCGTCTCGCGGCCGGGCGCGTCGGGCTGGGTGAGCGATGCGGCGAAGCTCTCGCCCTCGATCGGATGCTGCGGGTATCCCTTGATCACCTGGGGCGGCTCCACACCGAGCAGGTCGTAGAGGGTGGCCACGATGTCGACGGCGTGGATGTACTGCTGCCGGGGCATCCTCGACGCGGGGATTCGGGCCGGCCACGCCACCAGGCACATGTCGGCCACGCCACCCTCGTAGCCGGCCCAGCGCTTCCAGTACGGGAAGGGTGTGTCGAAGGCCCAGGCCCAGCCGGTGCAGTAGTGGTTGTAGGAGGTGGGGCCACCTAGGTCGCCGATGCGGGGAAGATTGGTTCCGGCGTCGTCGGCGACGCCATTGAAGAACCGCCATTCGTTGAAGCTGCCGTTCGGCCCACCCTCGCCGCTGCCCCCGTTGTCGGACACGACCACGACGATGGTGTTGTCGAGCTGGCCCGACTGGTCGAGGTAGTCGAGGAGCCGGCCGATCTCGTGGTCGGTGTAGGACACGTAGCCGGCGAACACCTCCGCCATACGAGCGAACAGCCGCCGCTCCTCGTCGGCGAGCGACTCCCACGGCCTCACGGTGTCGAGCAGCGGCCACGGCTGGCCGTCGGGGCCGGTGGCGGCCGGCTCTCCGTGGGGATTGATGCCCGACAGCCGGGTGTCGGCAGGGAGCAGGCCGAGCTCTATCTGACGGCGCAGGATGTCGGGGCGGATGGCCTCGTAACCTAAGTCGAAGCGGCCCTTGTAACGGTCCGCCCACTCGATGGGCACGTGGTGGGGGGCGTGGGCGGCCTGCGACGCGAAGTACATGAAAAACGGCTTGCCGGGATCGACGACCTTGGCGTCGCGGATGAACTCGATCGCCTTGTCGGCCAGATCAGCTGACAGGTGGTAGCCGTCACCGGGTGAGGCCGGAGGGTCGATCGGGTGGTTGTCGTAGACCAGGTCCGGATACCAGCTACTCGACTCGCCCCCGAGGAACCCGTAGAACCGCTCGAAGCCCCGGCCCAGCGGCCAGCGGCCCTTGAACGCGGCCAGGTTGGCCTCCTCGCCGGGCGTCAGGTGCCACTTACCGATGGCGTAGGTGTTGTAGCCCTGCTCCCCCAGCACCTCGGATATGAAGCCGTTCTCGAAGGGGATTCTCGTAGAGATCCCCGGGAAGCCCGAACTGAACTCGGCGATGGTCGCCATCCCGTTGCTGGTGGCGTTGCGACCGGTCAGCAACGACGAGCGCGTCGGCGAACACAGCGCCGTCGTGTGGAAGTTGGCGTACCGCACGCCCATCTCAGCGATGCGCTGCATCGTCGGGCACTCCACCGGTCCGCCGAAACAGTCCATCGTCGCGTAACCGACGTCGTCCCACACGATGAACAACACGTTGGGGGCACCCTCGCGCGCCCGAGGCGCCAGATACGGCGCCCAGTCCGGCACCGAGTCCCGTATGTCAAGCGCGGTCTTGCCGCGGTGCTCCTTGGCCATGCTGCGCTCCCCTGTTGCGAGATCCGGCGCCTCACCGGGTGGTCTGCCTGCCTGCCTGCGGGTCGCCTTCCGTATCAGCGGTCCCGCCGGTCGCGGCGGTCGTCGCGCCGGTCTTCGCGGCGGTCCTGTCGGCGGCCAACGCCGTGGGAGACCACGGCGGCGGTGCCGACCACCGCGGCCGTTCTGGCCACGGGGGCGCCTATCACGCCTCGTCGTGCGGCTCGTGCCGGTCGGAGTGGCATGTCAGTCTCCATCGATCTTCGCGACGTCCTCGGCCTCGATCGACGCGAGGATCGCCTGGATCGGAATCCGGCCGCTGGCAACGAGCTGGCCGCCAGCGTGACGAAGCGCCGAGGCGAATGGCGCGGCCCAGCGGTTCTCGTAGACGAGCGCGGCCGCCGTCGTGCCGGGCTCGATCGACTCGGCCAGATCAGCCACGTCGCCGGCCGAGAGCAGCTCGGCGAGATCGCCCTCGGCGGCCCGCAACTCGTCGACCTCCGGCAGATCGTCGATCTCGAACGCATCGACCGTTCCGTCGTCGTTCTTCTTCAGTATCAGCAGGTCCAGGACCCGAATGGTCTCCGACTCGACGAGCCGGGTGAGCTCCTTGGCCCCGTCACCGGTGAAGTTGCTGTGACCGGCCGGGAACTCGACTACCAGGTAGTCGACCGGACCGAGTTCGTCTATCGCGATGGTCGTCATCGGCGTCCTTTCCAAACGGGCCTGCCCGTTGAGTCTGCGCTCGGTGCTGGCGGCGGGGATTCCCACGCCGGAGCACACAACCGATGTTGGAGCCGGGTCGCGGGCGCGGTCCTCACCCGACGGGGGTGGTTGCCGCCTGCCGTGGATCTTCCGGGCGGTCATTGCCCGGTTCCGGACGGTGAGACCGGGCACGGATCGCCCGATCACCCACCCGGGGTGAGGCGGCACGGACCTCGCCGGTCGACCATCGAGACCGAGGGAGTCACCGGTTTCGGCCGGCGGACCGGTGCCCGCACCGACGATCCGGCTGAACGGTCCCCGGGGAACCACGGAAGGAGCAGCGATGGCGCCAGAGGCGGTCGGGGCAAGCTGACGGAAGAACCGCCGGAGGTTGCCACCTCCGGGGCCGACGTACGCCAGCATCTGGCGGCCGACCGGACGCTTCTGGCGTGGATCCGGACCTCGGTCGCCCTGGCCGGGTTGGGATTCGTCGTGGCCCGCTTCCATCTGCTGGTACGGGCTGCGGCCTCGGCGGATGGATGGCACCAGGCACGGATCCTGGGCGTGGCTCTGGTCGCCGTAGGCCTGCTGGTGACCGGGCTCGGTCTGTACCAGTACCAGCGGGTGCTCCATACGCTGAGGACCCACGGAGACGACCGGCAGGTGTCTCCGAGGCCGACCGTCGCGGCGGCCTCGGTGACCCTGATCGTGCTCGTCGCATTGTGCGTCTACCTGGCGGCCGGAGTTCGCTGAGTCCGCCGGATCCGCCGTTCCGGCGCGAAGCTCCGCCCTGGTCGTGTCGTGGTGACGATCTAGCTGATGCGCCGGCCGTGAGCGGCGAGCCCGTAGACGACCAGTAGGCCGATGGCGATGTAGGTGAGAGCCCAAACCGGGTAGTAGGGCATCCACCAGATGGCGCTGACCACCGCGAGGGCCCCGGCGACGATCCCGACCCACCGGGAGATCTGGGATCTCGTCAGGACGCCCAGTCCGGATGCGAAGAGGACGATCGACACGCCGAGCCACAGCCAGCCGTAGGTCGACAGGTCATGCCCGAAGAGGCCGTTCTGGAGGTTGTCGGGCACGGGGCCCTTGTAGAAGAAGGACCACATCGAGTCGAAGAACCGCATCACGCCGGCCACCATCAACATGATGCTGGCGAATACGAGCCACCCTCCAGGTTCGGCGTATCCGCCGGTCTGGACCGGGTGACTCCACGCTGGGCCGGGAGCTACGGCTCCGTCAGAGGCCAAGGTCAGCGGTATCCGTCGCCCAGGCGGCGATCAGCCGGCGGCCTCGGACCACCAGGGGCCGCGGGGCCGGAATGGTTCCGCCGGCCGGCCCGTGGCGCCGGTTTCGAACCGGTAGACGAGGCCGGCGCCCGGGTCGGAGCGACGCTGGTCATCGGTCCATCCCTCGGTCGCCGTCGTGACGAAGAGCGTATGCATCCCGGGTCCCCCGAAGGCGCAGCAAGTGCACTGCCGGGCCGGGACACCCACAGCCTGGCGCAGGGTGCCGTCGGGGGCGTAGCGGTTGACCCGTCCGCCGCCGTAGACGGCCACCCAGAGGTCACCGGCCGCGTCCACGGTCATGCCGTCCGGTGCACCGATGCGCTCGGGGACGGTTACCAGGATCCGCCCGCCGGACAGAGTGCCGCTCTCGCCGTCGAAGGCGAAGGCGTGGATCACCCGCGGCCCGCTGTCGACGAGGTACATGGTCCGCCCGTCAGGGCTCCATCCCAACCCGTTGGAGATCGTCAGGCCGGCCAGCACCTTCGAGGTCCCTCCGCTGCAGTCCAGCCGGTACAGGGCGCCCCCGCCCGCCCGGTGGTCCTCGGCCAGCGTCCCGCCCCAGAACCGGCCCTGAGGATCGCAGGCGCCGTCGTTCATACGGGTCCCGGCCGGTGCCACCTCCGCGATCGTCCGGTGGGCACCATCGGCAGCCAGATACACGAAGCTTCGCCCAGCGCCGAGCACCCACCCGTCCTCTCCGTGCACGGGGGCGACCATTCCCACCGTGCCGGGCAACTGATAGACCCCGACGCGCTCGAGCGAGAAGTCGTCACGTACCCGGCTGCGGTAGACCTGCCCGAGCGGTATGTCTACCGCCAGCAGCTCGTCGCGGCGGCCATCCCATCGGGCGCCCTCCCCGAGGTGCGCCTGCTCGGTCGAACACCGTACGGCGTCGCGGCCCGACACCCGACGGCCGGCGGTCATCGGAGGGGGCCGAAGTCGACGACGACCTTGATGTCGTCCGGGCCCCGCTGCAGCGCCTCGGTGATCCGATCCGGCGCTACCCGGCGGGAGATCAGCCGGGCCAGCCACTCCCGGTCGGCGCGGGCGAGCGCCCTGGCGGCGCGGTAGAAGTGGCGACGGTTGGCGTTGACCGAGCCGACGACAACGTTGTTGTGCAGGACCACCTCCTTGGCGACGTCGGCTGTGGAGAACGCGCTGGGCGCCCCGCCGCTGCCCACTCCGGTGAGACAGACCACCCCTCCGGCACCGATGTGGCGGATCGACTCGACGATCACCGATCCGACCCCCGTGCACTCGATGACGATGTCGGGCGCAAAGCCCACGTCGGCGATGTCCCCGGTGTGATAGGTGGCACCCACGTCACGGACCAACTGCGGCTTGACGCCTTCGGCGACCCGGTCCAGTACGTGAACATCGAGACCGTGCTCGACTCCGATCAGAGCGGCCAGCATCCCGATCGGCCCGGCGCCGGTGACCAGAACCTGCCGGGGTTCCCAGAAGGCCCGAGCCCGCATCACCGCGACCAGTTCCCAGGCCTTGGCGACCACCGTGGTCGGCTCCAGCAGCACACCCAGGATCCCGAGCGACGGGTCGAGCTTGATGAAGTACCCAGGTTCGATCCGCCACCGTTCGGACATGAATCCGTCGAGAGACTTGATCCCCCGCTCCGTGTACAGACCGTTGCTGCACATGTCCCACTCGCCCACCGCGCAGTTCGGGCACGGGACGGGGTCGGGGCGCCGGACGATCCCGACGATGAGATCCCCGGCCTCCACGCCGCTTCCCGGACCCGGGTCCACCACCCGGCCCAGCGACTCGTGACCCAGGATGAGCCGCTCCCGCCCGGGGGGCCGCCAACCGTAGGCCCCGGAGGCGATCTCCACGTCCGTGCCGCAGATCCCGGCTGCCACCGCCTCGACCAGGGTCGAGCCGGTGCATGCGTCCGGCTCTGGGACATCCTCGAAACGAACCGACCCGGGCACGCCCGGCTCCACGGTGACCGCTCTCATTGAGTCCTCCTTCGTGCGATCCGGCCGCGGGCTCGATGCGGGCCGGCGCCGGCGCTTCGACACCGGCGTGGTTCATCCACGGGCTGCTGCCACAGGTTCGACGATGGCGTGAGCGAGCATCCCTCCCGAGATGACTCTGGCGTCGAAGCCGTTGTGGATCAGGACCCTCGTGGCGTAGTAGGCACGCTGGCCCGACCGGCAGATGACGTGGATCGGGCGATCCCGGGGGAGATCCCCCAGCCGGTGGCGCAACTCGCCGAAGGGGATGTTGACGGCTCCCGGTGCTGCCTCCACTGCCAGTTCAGGATCCTCGCGGACATCCAGCAGGAATGCTCCGCCATCCTCGTTCCAGTGCGCCAGAGGCATGTCGCCGCGAAGGACGTCTGCGCCCACCATGCCCGCGAAGTTGACCGCGTCCTTGGCGCTGCCGAACGGGGGTGAGTAGCACAGTTCGGCCTCTTCGAGGTCGTAGACCGTCGCCCCCAACTGGATGGCCAGCGCCATGTCGCTGATCCTCTTGTCCACTCCGTCCTGGCCGACCGCCTGGGCTCCGAGCAGCCGGCCGTCCGACCGGCGGAACATCACCTTCATGGCAATCGGCTTCGCGCCGGGGTAATAACCGGCGTGGGCGTTCGGATACAGGTAGATCTTGTCGTAATCGGTCTCGCCGATCCTCTCGAGGGCCTTCTCGTTGGCTCCTGTCCAGGCGATCGCCGAACCGAACAACCCCACGATGGCCGTGCCCTCCGACCCGCGAAAGCGCGAATCGCGGCCGGCGATCACATCGGCTGCGATCCGGCCCTGGCGGTTCGCCGGGCCGGCGAGGGCCTTGAGGCTCCACTCGTGGGTGACGAAGTCCTCGACCTCCACCGCATCACCGACGGCAAAGATGTCCGGGACGCTCGTTCGCATGTGCTCGTCGACGCGGATACCGCCCAGATCGCCGAGCTTCACGCCGGCAGCTCGGGCGAGGGTGGTGTCCGGGCGGACACCGAGCGCCAGGATCGCCAGATCAGCCGGGTACGAGTCCCCCGACCGGGTGGACACGACGAGGGTGTCGCCCTTGCCCCGGGCGAAGGAGGCGACACCGTCGCCCACCACCACCCGTACCCCGTGGAGACGGAGGAAGTCCTCGACCAGCCTGGCGTACTCGCGGTCGAGCGGAGCCAGAACCTGATCGGCCATCTCGATGACGGTGACATCGAACTCACGGCTGGCCAGGTTCTCCGCCATCTCCAGGCCGATGAATCCACCACCCACCACCACGGCGCGTTGCGGCGGCCGCACCGTCTGGAAGCCGGAGTAGTGCTCCATGCCGGCCAGGAAGCTCGTGCCCCGCTCCATCCAGTCCCTGATCGCGTGGGCATCGGGGACGGTCCGGACCTGGAAGATGCCAGGCAGGTCGATGCCCGGAAGTGGAGGACGGATGGACACAGCCCCCGGGGACAGGACCAGCTTGTCGTAGGTCTCGGTGGTGAGGGTGCCCGAACCCGCGTCGCGCAGGGCGAGTA
>JAKAXN010000150.1 GCA_021816565.1 Actinomycetes bacterium | reverse complement strand
TCAGCAAGATCTCGCTCGTTCGTCTTCTACTCGGGGGTCGGTCTCTCGGTCGGGTGGCCGGGCAGCCTAGACGGCCGGCGCTAGAAGAATCGCTTCAACTCCGTGCGGGTGGCCAGCACCCCGGCACTGATTCCCAGGACGAGTCCGAGGAACATGAAGAGCGGAAGCGTGCCGAGGGCCTGATCTACGAACCATCCGCCCGCCAGGCCAATGGCCAGGCACATGGCGTTCATCAGCCCCAGACCAGCGAACTGCAGGATACCGGGCCGTTCTTTGTCTGGATCCGTCACAGGGGCATCTCACCTGGGTAAATGCTCCGTGTCGATCAACCGGCACGTGCCAAATCATCCCATGCCGCGCCGCGGCGGGGCAACTTGACGCGCTAGTCCGTACGCATCACGGCCGGATCACCCCTCAGCGACGCTCATCACCAGGTCCCACTCCAGCCGGCCGGCCCGCAGCAGGCGCGGCGTTTCGCCGGTGGCGTCGACCACGGTGGAGGGCTCCCCGTCGCAGGTCCCGGCGTCGAGGACCAGCTCCACGCCGGGCAGCTCGTCGGCGATCTGACGGGCCGAAACCGCCGGCGGGCTGCCGTGACGGTTGGCGCTGGTGGTGGCGTAGGGGCCGAAGACCCGGCACAGGGCCAGCGGGACCGGGTGGTCCGGGCAGCGCAGCCCGATGGTGGCGTCGTCCTCGCCCAGGTCCGCATTCAGCTCCGGGCGGCGGGGCAGCACCAGGGTGAGCGGCCCCGGCCAGAACCGCTCCATGAGGCGGGCCGCCCCGGGGGTCACCGAGGTGGTCAACTCCAGCGCCTGCTCCATCCCCGCGACGAACACCGGCAGCTCCACGTTGCGGGGTCGGCCCTTGACCAGGAACAGGCGGTCGGAGGCCCCGGAGTGCCAGGGGTCGGCGGCCAGCCCGTACACGGTGTCGGTCGGCACCCCGATGATGTCGCCCTCGCGGAGGGCCTCGGCGGCGGCGGAGACGGCGGACGGCGACGGCGGATCGCCGGAGGCGTCGATCACGTTGGTCATGGCGCCCCCCGTGCTACCAGGCTGCGGGGCCGGTCGGCCAGATCGGGCATCACCGCCACCTCGGAGAAACCGGCCCCCCGGGCCGCCTCGGAGAGCGGGCCGGCCTGGTGCGGGGCCATCTCCACGACCAAGGCACCACCGGCCCGCAGCCAGTCGGGCGCCGAGGCGATCAGGTACTCGAGGGCCTCGGTGCCGCGGGGGCCGGCCTCCAGCGCAGCCCGCGGTTCCCAGTCGAGGACCGACCGGTCGAGGCCGGCCATCTCGGCGGTGGAGATGTAGGGCGGGTTGGACACCACCAGGTCGATCCGGCGGCGCAGATCGCCCGGCAGGGCATCCCACCAGTCCCCCTCGACGATCCGGACCCGGGTGGCGGCGAAGCCGGCCAGCCCGCTCAGGTTGGCCCGGGCCACGGCCAGCGCGTCGGGCGACGAGTCGGTGGCCCACACCTCGACGCCGGCCCGCTCCCGGGCGATCGACAAGGCGATGGCCCCCGAGCCGGTGCCCAGATCCACGACCGTGGCCCTTTTTCCCGGTCCTGCACGTTCGGCGCCAGCCAGGCGGTCGAGCTCGCCCAGCGCGGCCTCGACCACCTGCTCGGTCTCGGGCCGGGGGATGAGCACCCGGCGGTCCACCATGAGCTCCAGCCGGCGGAACGCCCAGCTGCCCAGCACGTACTGCAACGGCTCACCGGACAACCGGCGCCCGACCATGTCGGCCATCCGCCGGCCCGCCTTCTCCGACGGGGCCTCCACTGCGGAGCCGAAGCGTTCCCCCGAGGCCTCCTCCACCATCCAGCGGGCCTCGTTGCGGTCACCGAGGCGCTCGGCGGCCAGCCGGTACAGCTCCTCCCAGGAGCCTGGCTCCCTCAAGCGCCCTCCACCGGTTCGGCAGCGAGCTGACGGGCCCGCTCGTCGGCCATCAGAGCCTCGACCAGGTCGTCGAGCTCCCCCAGCATGATCTTGTCCAGCTTGTACAGAGTGAGCCCGATGCGGTGGTCGGTGACCCGGTTCTCCTTGTAGTTGTAGGTGCGGATCTTCTCCGACCGGCCCCCACCGCCGACCTGGCTGCGCCGGGCGGTGGACGCCTCGGCGGCGTGGCGGTCCTGCTCCGCCTTGAGCAGCCGGGCCCGCAGCACCTGCATGGCCTTGGCCCGGTTCTGGATCTGGCTCTTCTCGTCCTGCATGGCCACCACGATCCCGGTTGGCAGGTGGGTGACGCGCACCGCCGAGTCGGTGGTGTTGACCGACTGTCCGCCCGGACCGGTGGAGCGGTACACGTCGACCTTCAGGTCCTTGTCCTCGATGTGGACGTCCACCTCCTCGGCCTCGGGCAGCACCGTCACCGTGGCCGAGGAGGTGTGCACCCGGCCCTGCGACTCGGTGACGGGTACCCGCTGCACCCGGTGGGGCCCGCCCTCGGCCTTGAAGTGGGCCCAGGCGGCGTCACCTTTGACCATGAAGGTGACCTGGTTGAACCCTCCCATGTCCGACGGGTCGCTGGACATGACCTCGAGCCCGAAACCCTTGCGCTCGGCGTAGCGGGAATACATCTCGAACAGGTCCCGGGCGAAGAGGTTGGCCTCCTCCCCACCCTCGGCCCCGCGGATCTCGACGATCACGTTCTTGCCGTCGTTGGGATCCTTCGGCAACAGCAGCACCTTGAGCCGGTCCTCGAGCTCGGCCATGCGGTGCTCCGCCTCTTCGATCTCGGACCGGATCATGTCGCGCTCCTCACCGGCCGCCGCCTCCCCCATCATCTCCCGGGCCGCGGTCAGGTCGTCCTCGGCCGCCCGGTAGGCCCGGTAGGCCTCGATGACCGGGTCGAGGTCCTTGTGGCGGCGCGACACTTCGCGCAGGCGCTTCTGGTCGCCGACCACTTCGGGGTCGGACAGCTGGATCAGCACCGCCTCGTACTCGCGTTCCAGTCCTTCGAGGCGTTCAAGCACGACTATCCAGCGTACCGGGCTTCGTATACTCGGCCGGTGGCCGACGTCCCGCCAGGCGTTTCCCCCGAAGTCCCGGCCGACTGGGCCGCGGTCAACCGGCGGAACTGGGACGAGGCGGTCCCGGTCCACTTGGCCTCGGCGTTCTACGACGTCGACGGCTTCCGGGCCGGGCGGCCGGCGCTGCAGCCGTTCGAGGTGGACGAGCTGGGCTCCCTGGGGGGGCTGCGCCTGGCCCATCTGCAGTGCCACTTCGGGCTCGACACCCTGGACCTGGTGCGGCTGCACCCGACGCTGAGCGCGGTCGGCCTGGACTTCTCGGAGCCGGCGGTGGAGGCGGCGGCCGGGCTGGCCGGGGAACTCGGGCTGGCGGAGCGGGCGTCGTTCGTGCAGGCCGACGTGCGCCACGCCGCTTCGGTGCTCGGCGAGGGCCGCTTCGACGCCGTCTACACCGGCAAAGGTGCCCTGTGCTGGCTGCCCACCCTCGATGACTGGGCGGCCCAGTGCGCCGCCCTGTTGAAGCCCGGAGGGTGGCTCTACGTGGCGGAGTTCCACCCGGTCGGCAGCGCCCTCGGGATGGAGGAGCCGGTGGTGGCCGACGACTACTTCCGCACCGAGCCGTGGGCCGACGAAGAACCCGGCACCTACGCCGACCGGGAGGCCCGCCTGACCAACCGGCTGTCCTACACGTGGAACCATCCGCTGCCGGAGCTGTTCTCCGCGCTCATCGGGGCGGGGTTCACGCTGCGGTTCTTCCACGAGTACGACTACACGCTCTTCCCCATGAACTCGTGGCTGGTACCGACGGGCCCGGGGCGCTGGGAGTGGCCCTCCCGCGGCGCCCGGCTGCCGCTGATGTACAGCCTCCGGGCGGACCTGACGGCCCGGTAGCGCCCGCCCGGATCCGGACCGCTAGTTGGTGATGACGGCCTGGAGCTGCCCCACCCGGAAGGCCGGGATGGTGGCCGTGGTGTGCAGGCCGCCGAGGGTGCCGGCCGCTCCGGCCAGCTGCCAGGTCGCCGTCCAATCCTCCACGACGGTCACGGTGTCGGTGCCGGTGTAGTCATAGACGTGGGTGATCGTGCCGTCCGGCCACGGCTGCCCCTCGGTGGCGTAGGGACCGGACCAGCCGGGGGCCGCCGGATCGCCCCAGTCCACCAGGTAGCGACCCGTCGCCACCACCGTCAGCGGACCCAGAGGGGTGGCTTCGGTGAACGGGGCCGGGGACGTCGTCCCGTTGGTGACCAGGTACGCCGGCTTGCCGGTGACGGCGTACCCGGGCGGGATGGCGGGCCGGGGTACCGGCAGCGGGATGCTCTGCCAGAACTGCACGGCCATGGCAAAAGGGTTCAGCGGCGGCGGTGCCGGCGCCCCGTTGGCGGCGGGAGGAGCGGTCGGACAGTTCGGGTAGTGGACCGACGACAACCAGGCCACGATCGTTGCGTTGGGCCCGGGACTGTCGGGCCCGAGAGCCATGCACGGACCGTTGGGCCCGTTGGCCACGTACAGCGCCAGGGGCGTCACCACCGGCTTGGGGTGCGCCGCCGGGGCCGGTGCGGCGACTGTCGGAGCCGGCTCGGCAGGCGGCGCTGGGGCGGCCGGTGCCGGCTTGGCGGGGATCACATACCCACCTCCGCAGTCGACTAGTCCGCCACCTTCTCCTCGAAAGCAGGATCCCGAACTCTCGGCGCCTGCCTTCGGAGTGAGGAATGTCAGCACTACGGCCGCCAGAACGCTGAAAGTCAAGAAGCGAAGCATTGGTTCGGAATTGACGTCGGAGTCGGATACGTCGCATTGAAGGAGAGGACCCAAGGAGTCGGATTTATATTTAGGGGATCGTCACCCAAAGGCTTGGGGCGGAGGACCCAGTATTCAGCGCCCGCAAGAGGCCCGGGGCTCTGCACAACTGACGCGAAGCTGCTCACTGTGGCGACGAAGACGCAGTTCGTCGAAGCGGAGATCAGTCTTTTGACCGTCGTGTGGATATCACCCGGCGGAGTCCGGAAACCCTGGATGTTCCCAGCTAGGGTTTGATCAGCGATCCGGACTTCTTGGCCGTACAGAGGGTCGGCGAATATGGCGCGCAGGTCCATCCGCACGGTGGTCGTCACGGCGTTGGCGGCCAGCATCGAACGAACTGCGTTTCCGTTGATGTGGTTCAGGACGGCGAAGACGGCGTTGACGTAAGCGGGGGTGATGACCGGCGGCACCACATCGGGGTTCGGGGATCCCGCCGCGCGGCCGCCAACGGTCGTGGTCGGACCGGACGATCGATGGCTCGGGCCTGAGCATGCCGCCAGGAACACCAGAGCCGCCGCCGCGAGAGCCAGGAATCGACGTCTCATAGCTTCTCCAGCACTTTCGCGCAGCGATGGGAGGAGCGCAACGCCCTTCTCGGACGTTCTTCCCGAACATGTGGAGACACCAAAGGCTGCTCTGATGGCCACAACTGCAGGAAGTGTGGGGCGGCCTCAGGGATGAGCGCGGCCAGCGGCCCGGGATCAGCGGGGCGGCAACAGGTGGAGGGCCGGACCGGGAAACGACGACCGGTCGGGACGGGCTCAGTCCGCCAGGTGCTCCCAGGCCCGGGGCACGACGCGCACCTCGGCAGGCGGGGCCAGGCGGGCCGCCAGGGCGCGGGTGACCGGCAGGTCGTCGCCTTCGGGCACGACCAGCCACAACTTCGACACCGAGGGTGGCGAGCCGTACAGCAGGCGGCAGTCGGCGGCGGTGGGGACCAGGTCGAGGTCCACGCCCACCGAGCACATGACGACCACCGGGGTGAACGGTGAACCGGCCTCCGACGCCGGCAGGTGACCGACAGCCGGGGCGGCGCCGGCCTCTGGGAGGTCGAACCACGGCATCGGGGGCGCCACCGGCTCCAGCGCCGCCAGTCCCAGGATGGCGGGCGAGCGGACCAGCACCGAGCGCAGCCAGCGGCTGCGGGCCAGCGTGTTGGCCGGATGGGTGGGGGCGCCGACACGGCGCAGCGATCTCACCACCCGGGCGGCCTCGGCCAGCGCGGCCGGTGCGCTCTCCCCGGGGCGCATCTCGCTCCGGGCGATGCGGTCGTGGCGGCCCACCCCCACCTCGAGGCGGTCCCCCACCGTGCGGGCCACCTCCAGGCCCAGGACCTCGCCGCGGAGCACGCCGTGCTCGGAGACGACCTCGAGCCCCTGGGCCTCCAGCAACTCCACCAGCGCCGGATCGTGGGCCTGGGGATCCTCGGCCACCGGCTCGGCGGCGACGGCCGGCGCCAGGGACCGTCCGGACACGGCCCACACCCTGGGGGCCGGGTCGAAGCACGAGGCCCGTCGGGCCACGACCGAGGCGGCGGTGGGGGTGGCACCGTCCACCAGCACCTCGAGAGACGCCGCCCCCTGGCGTCCGGCCCAGGCCAGGGCCGGGCCGAAGCGCGCCACCGCCCCGTCGTCGATGAGCACCCAGGCTCGCGACGACGGGGCGTCATAGAGCGCGGCGCCCCCCGGCAGTACCGAGGGGGCGGCGCGCCCAGCTACTTCTTTGTCCCAGCGATCGGCGACCAGCGCCCGGAGCTTGGTGGCCCGGAGCTGGTCGATCCGCAGATCGTCGGGGGAGGCTACTTCTTGCTCCGACGCCCGTAGCGGCGCTCGAAGCGCTCCACCCGGCCGCCGGTGTCCACCAGCTTCTGCTTGCCGGTGTAGAAGGGATGGCACTCGTTGCAGAGCTCGGTGTGCAGCTCCGACTTGGTGGAACGGGTGGTGAAGGTGTTCCCGCAGGAGCAGGTCACCGTGGCCTCGGCGTAATTGGGATGTATTTCGGTCTTCATCTCGGCTGCCTTTCCGGTATCAGATCGCCGGTGTGGCGCTCTTGGCCATCTCGGCGAGGAACTCGTCATTGGTCTTGGTGGTCTTGAGCCGGTCCAGGAGCAGTTCCAGGCCGCCGGCGTGGCTGCCTTCGGCGGCCAGAGCGTTCAGCACCCTACGCAGTTTCCAGACCTGCTGCAGCTGCGCCCGGTCGAAGAGCAGCTCCTCGTGGCGGGTCGAGGACCCGTTGACGTCGATCGCCGGGTAGATCCGTCGCTCCGCCAGCTTGCGGTCGAGCCGCAGCTCCATGTTGCCCGTGCCCTTGAACTCCTCGAAGATCACCTCGTCCATGCGACTTCCGGTCTCCACCAGTGCGGTGGCGAGGATTGTCAACGATCCTCCCTCTTCGATATTCCGCGCCGCCCCGAAGAACTTCTTGGGCGGGTAGAGGGCCCCGGTGTCGATGCCGCCGGACATGACCCGACCGGTGGCCGGGGCCGCCAGGTTGTAGGCCCGGGCCAGGCGGGTGATCCCGTCGAGGATGATGACCACGTCGCGGCCCATCTCGACCAGGCGCTTGGCCCGCTCGATGGTGAGCTCGGCGACCTGGGTGTGCTCCTCGGCGGGACGGTCGAAGGTCGATGCGATGACCTCGCCCTTCACCGACCGGGCCATGTCCGTGACTTCCTCCGGCCGCTCATCGACGAGCAGCACCATCAGCTGGACCTCGGGGTTGTTGGCCTCGATGGCGTGGGCGATCTGCTTCAAGACCGTGGTCTTGCCGGCCTTCGGCGGCGACACGATCAACCCCCGCTGACCCTTGCCGATGGGGGCCAGCAGGTCGACGATGCGGGTGGTGTCGTTGGCCGGGTGGCTCGGCATCTCCAGCTTCAGCCGGGTGTCGGGGAACAGCGGCGTCAGGTTCTCGAACCGGGGACGGCTGCGGGCCTCGTCGGGGGTCAGGCCCGAGACGGTGTCGATGCGCAGCAGGGCCGGATACTTCTCGTTGCCCCCGGCGGGCCGGGCCGCACCCTCTACGTGGTCGCCGCGGCGCAGGGCGAAGCGACGGACCTGGCTGATAGAGACGTAGACGTCGCCCGGCCCCGAGAGGAACCCGGCGGTGCGGAGGAAGCCGTAGCCCTCCTCCTTGAGATCGAGATAGCCCGACACCGGGATGGGCTCGCCGTTGTACTGGCCCTCGGCGTTCTGGCCGGGCAGGTCCCGCTCGGGCCGCTCGAAGCGGTCCCGGCCCCGCCGGCGCCGACTGCGCCGGTTGCCCGGCTCCGCCTCCAAGCCCCGCTGACTGTCCGAAGCCTGATCGGAGTGGCCGCCCGAGTGGGTGTCACCGTGGTTGGCGTTGCCCCCGGCACTGCCGTTGGCGCCCGAATCGCCACCTGAACGCGAAGACGACGGGCCCGGCTGGCCGCCCCCGGCCTGGGACTGCGGTTGGGGGTTGCGGCCGCCGTTAGCCGATCCGTTGGCCTCGGCGGACCTGGCCGCCGAGGGTCCCGACGAACGGGAGGATCCGGCCGCCGCCGGCTCGGCTTCCCGCTCGGCGCCGGGGGTGGACTCGCCGGAGCGCTCATCGCTCCCGGCGCTGGAGGTACGGGCCCGGGACCGGGCCTTCGGCGCAGATTCGCCCTCGCTCTCGTCGGTCAGCGCCAACCGCAGCGGCTCGGCATCCCCGCCGGATCCAGCGCTGCGACCGGCGTCGTCGGGCTCGCCCGAGCTCGCCCCGGCCTCCTCTTCGGAGGCGGCGCTGCGGCGGCTGCGGGACCGACGTCGGGTGGGGGTGGGCTCAGCGTCCCCGCCGGTCTCCCCCACTCCACCCTCTCCACCCTCGGCGGGCTCGGCCTCGATACCGGTGGCGCGCAGGATGTGGGTGATCAGGTCGGCCTTCTTGGCCCGGGGTCCGGGCCGGGCGCCGAGCGCATCGGCGATCGCTACGAGCTCCTCCCGCTCCTTGGCCTCTAGGACGGAGCGCTCGAGCTGCGGTTCGCTCATCTACAACCTCGTTGCTGGGTTTCGTTCGGCTGGGCAGGAAACACGGGAAAGGTCAGCCTGGACTCGGAGTCTCTTGCGAGCCCGGAGGGGGGATCGGCAGGTGCGCTCCGCACGGGCACCGTTCGCACTGGCCACGTGGTGTCGCAGTAGCGGTGGAGCCCCGGGACGCACCGTCGGTGGCGGTGCCAACGACGACCAATCCATGGTAGCGATCAGCCGAGCCGAGCGGCAAACACCCACGGGCCGCCCGTGGGCCCCGCCGGGGGTGCCAGGCGGACCGGTCCCTCTACAGGCCGAGCTCGGCCCGCACCGCCCCGATGTCGGCGTCGACCGGCGTGGGAACGGCGATCTGGCCGATGGCGATGTCGGGGTCCTTCAGACCGTGACCGGTCAGCACGCACACCACTGTGGAACCGGCCGGCACCCCGACCTTCAGCAGCCCGGCCACCGACGCCGCCGACGCCGGCTCGCAGAACACTGACTCCTCCGCCGCCAGGTACCGGTAGGCGGCCAGGATCTCCTCGTCGGTGACAGCGCCGATGGCACCTCCCGACTCCGACGCGGCCGAGGTCGCCCCGAACCACGAGGCCGGCTTGCCTATGCGGATGGCGGTGGCCACCGTCTCGGGATTCTCGATGGGGTGGCCGGCGACCAGCGGGGCGGCCCCGGCCGCCTGGAAGCCCATCATCCTCGGCAGGCGCCGCAACCGGCCGGCGTCCTGGTACTCCCGGTAGCCCTTCCAGTAGGCGGTGATGTTGCCGGCGTTGCCGACCGGGATGAAGTGGAAGTCCGGCGCGTCGCCCAGCACGTCGACGATCTCGAAGGCCCCCGTCTTCTGGCCCTCGATCCGGTAGGGGTTGATGGAGTTGACCACCGTCACCGGGGCCACATCCCCGAGGGTGCGGACGATGTCGAGGGCCACGTCGAAGTTGGCCCGGATCTGCAGGACCCGCGCCCCGTGGATCAGCGCCTGGGCCAGCTTGCCGAGGGCGATGTAGCCCTCGGGAATGAGCACCGCGCAGGTCATCCCGGCCCGGGCGGCGTAGGCCGCCGCGGAGGCGGAGGTGTTGCCGGTCGAGCCGCACACCACGGCCTTGGCCCCCTCCTCGAGGGCCTTGGAGATGGCCACCGTCATGCCCCGGTCCTTGAACGAGCCGGTCGGGTTGGCGCCCTCGAACTTGAGCCACACCCGGGCCCCGGTCCGCTCCGACAGG
>JAKAXN010000149.1 GCA_021816565.1 Actinomycetes bacterium | reverse complement strand
AATCCGGGACGGGCCATGGGTGTCGCTGCTACCTATCTTCTCTTCTCGTTGCGGAGGTCGAACACGATCTTGGCGGCGCCCCGCCGGCCGGCCGAGGAGGCGTGCTCTATGGCGTCGGCGTAGCGCTCCAGGCTGTAGGAGGCCGAGACCAGCCGGCCCAGCCCGGCGGTGTCGACGACCTCCATGGCCAGGTCGAAGCTGTGCCGGCCGCCCCGGGCCGCCTCCGGCCCGTAGGCGTAGGCGCCGACCAGCCGGATCTCCCGCTGCCACAGCGGGGTCAGGTCCAGGCCCACGGGACCGGGCATCCCGGCCAGCACCACGGTGCCTCCCGGGGCGGCGACGGCCAGGGCCTCGCTGATGGACTCGGCGCTGCCCACGCAGTCGTAGACGATGTCGGCGCCGCCGGTGAGCTGGCCGTTGTCGAGCATCCACGACCCGGTGGCCCGCCGGACCGCCCGGCGCAGCTCGTCGGGCTCCACCACCGCGGTGGCGCCCAGCTCGCGCGCCAGGCGGCGCTGGTCCGGGTGCTTGGCCACGGCGATCAGGGAGGTGATGTCCGGGCGGAGGTGGTGGATGGAGGCGATGGTGGCCAGCCCTATCGTCCCGGCGCCGATCACCGCAGCCCGGCCCGTCGGCGCCGGAGGCGGGAGCAGGGCCGCGTGGACCGCACATGCCGTGGGCTCGACCATCACCGCGGCCTCGTCGCTCCACCCGTCGGGGATCTCGTGGAGCTGGTCCGGGTGGGCGGCCATGGCCAGCGACCAGCCACCACCGGTGTCGCAGCAGTAGCCGGTCTGCAGACCCGGGCCCAGGTGCCCGGCCACCAGCCGCTCGCAGTGGTTGGTGCGCCCGGCGGCGCAGGCCGGGCACGACGGCTGCACGCCGCGGATCCTGCAGTGCAGCACCGGCTCGACCACCACCCGGCGGCCGTCGGCGGTGTCGGCCACCACCTCGTGGCCGGGGACGAACGGGAAGCTGACGATCGGCTCGAACCAGCGCGACGAGCGTCCCGACACCGTGGCCAGGTCGCTACCGCATATGCCGGCCAGGCGGGGGCGGACCAGCTGCCACTCCGGGCCCGGCAGCTCGGGCGGGTCGACCTCGGCCAGGCGGAGGGGGAGCGGCTTTCCGGCCGCCCGGGCCGCCGCGAACCGGGGGAGCGACCGCTCTATGCGCAGGGCCTTCACAGTTTCATACCTATCGGCAGCATCGGGCGGGGGCCACCCTCGGCCTTCGGCCAGTGCTCCACGTGCCAGCCCCTCTTGCGGGCGATGGCGGCCAGCTTGGTCTCGGGGTTGACGGCCACCGGATGGCCGGCCGCCTCCAGCATCGGCAGGTCGCTGGCCGAGTCCGCATAGGCCACGGCCTGCTCGAGGTCCAGCCCGTGGGTCCGGGCGTAGTCGGCCATGATCAGGGCCCGGGCCTCACCGGTGGGCGGAGCGTCGATGAGCTCCCCGGTGAAGCGGCCGGCCCTCTGTCCCAGACGGGCGCACACCACCTCGTCGAAGAGCGGCCGCAGCGGCTCGATCACCACGTCCAGGGCGCCGGTGATGAGCAGCGTCTTGTGGCCGAGAGCCCGGTGCTCGCGCACCCGCCGGATACCGGCAGGGAACGATTTGGTCAGCACCAGGTTGCTGAAGAGCTCCCAGCTGTCGCGCTCCAGGCGCTCGACCGGAGCGCCCTCGTAGCGTCGGTAGAAGTAGCGGAGGAAGTCGCTGCGGTCGGTGCGATCGAGCGCCAGCAGCCGGGGGGCCTCCTTCAACGTGCGCAGCACGAAGCCGACCCTCTCCCGGTCCTCCTGGCGGCGGGTGGCCAGCCACGAGTAGGAGTCGACCACGTTGGAGGCGATCAGGGTGTTCTCCAGGTCGAACACGGCCAGCTGCCGGTCCGGTGAGAGCACAGCCCGCCGGCCCCGCTCCTCCCGGGTCAGCCCGGTCGCCCCGCCCCGCCGCTTGGTCTCACCCCCGGGGTTGGCCAGACGGACCCGGGCGTGGGACACCACCGAGGGCAGGTACACGTTCTGGCAGAAGTCGGGCCAGTTGATGACGGCCGGGTCCAGGTTGAACTCCTCCTGGTCCTCGGCAGGCATCGACTGGTGCAACTCCAGCAGCCGGTCCACGGAGAAGATGGCCTCGGTCTCGGTGTAGGCGCCGTACAGCTCGACGTAGGACAGGGCCCGCTCCACCTCGTCCCGGCGCTCCTCCAACCGGGCGCTGAGGTCGGCCTGGCGGCCCCGCAGCGGCAGCGACTGCAGCCCCCGCTCGGCCACGTCGAGCGCCTGGGAGGCCCTGCTGAGCTGCTTCTGCACCCGGCGCCGGCCGGGGAAGGACCACTCCGGGACGGTGATGGGCTGGTCCCGGCTGTCGGCCAGCGGGTGCTCCATGAACCAGTCCCGGACCAGCTCGACCAGCTGGCGGTAGCGCAGGGGGTTGCGGGCGCCCGAGGCCGAGTGGAACACGTCCGGCTGGTCCAGCGGACCGCGGGCGGCCACGGCCAGGATGGAGGCGACCACCAGGTCCACGGGGATCACGTCGATGACCCCCTCCGGCACGCCGGGGAACTCCTTGAGCAGGCCCTTGGCGTAGGAGATGATCACCGGGTCGGCCATGCGGAAGCCCCGGATCCAGCCGGGCACCGGCTCGGCCATGGCCGATTCGATGATCGACGGCCGCACGATGGTCAACGGCAGGTCCCGGCGGTTCTCGAGCAGGGCCCGCTCGCCGAGAGCCTTGGTGTAGGCGTAGGCGTCGGGCCATCCCAGCCCTTGGGCCCGGGACTTGCCGATGTCCACCATCCGGTCGTTGACCCATTCCTGGCGGAACTTCTCCGCCCGAGCCGACAGAAGCGGGGTGCCGGCGGCGCCCAGCTCCCGCCGGGCCTCGCGCTGGAAGCGGGCCAGCATCTTGGGGTCGCGGCTCTCGGCGTCGGTGTCGGCCCGGGCCCGGCGGGCTGCCGCCACCTCGGGCCGCCAGTCCACCTCGGTGGACCAGGGGGTGTCGGGGAGGGGGGACTCGGGCGCCCGGCCCCGGCGGCTGCCGGCCACGTAGGCCGTGGAAACGGCGATCAGGTGCGGCCCTGGGCCGCCGGCCTCCCCGGACAGCTGGAGGAGGGTTTCGGCCACCCGGCTGGGCCCGAGCAGGTTGATCTCCACCGCGGAGTCGAGCGGGGAATCGAAGCTGACGGTGGCGGCCGAGTGGATCACCACATCGCACGACGCCAGCACGGCGCGGCCGGCCTGGTCGAGACCCAACCCGTCCACGCCGACGTCCCCGGCCATGACCTGGACCCGGCGCTCCACCATGGCGTCGAAGTCGTCCCCCAGCTCCCTCCGGAGCCGGTCGAAGCAGTTGTTGCGCAGGATCTCCCGGCGCACCCGGTCGGCCGGGCCGCGCCGGCCGGGGCGGACCAGCAGGGCCACCTCGCAGTCCGGCACCGACCTCAGCAACCGCTCGATCAGGGCGGTACCGAGAAAGCCGGTGCCGCCGGTGATGGCGATACGTTTACCCGCGAGGGCCTCCCGCAGCATCGACCCTGTCTACCATATGGTAAGTGAGGGCGGAGAGGAACAGCGTGGCGGATCCGGCCGATTCAGGGGAAACCAGGAGGGCAGACGACCGCAGCACCCGGGACCGGGTGGTGGATGCCGCGCTCAAAGCGTTCGGGCAGCGGGGCTACGACGTCACGTCCCTCGACGCTCTGGCCGGCGAGCTGGGGGTGCGGAAGCAGACGATCCTGTACTACTTCCCGTCCAAGGAGGCCCTGCTCGAAGCGGCGGTGGATCAGGCTGCGCTCGAGCTCACCGGGGCCCTGTCCCTGGCCTCGCCGGGGCCCGGGCCGGCGTGGAACCGGGTCCGGGCGGTGGTGCGGGCGGTGTTCCGGCTGGCGGCCCGGCGCCCGGAACTGCTCGGTCTGCTCCGGGAGGTGAGCCGGCTGGGCCCTCCGGCCGCCACCCGCTTCGCCCTCATGCTCGGCCCGCTCATCGACGGGGCCACCGCCTTCCTGGAGCAGGCCATGACCGCGGGGGAGCTGCGCCGCCAGGACTCCCGCCTGCTCCTGCTCATGGCCTACTCGAGCGTGGTCGGGGTGGCCACCGAGGTGGAGGTGATGCGCGCCCTCGGCGTGGAGCCCACAGCCCGGTCCACCGTGCGCCAGCGCCGCGCCCTGCTGGGATTCCTGCGCTCCGCCCTCCTGCCGGCGGGGGCCGGCGCCGGCGGGGCCGTCTGAAGCTGCGGCCCGCCCGGCCGTTCAGGATTTCCGCTTGGACTTGGGTGGCGTGTAGCGGGCGCTGGGACGGGGCCCGCCGGCCGGCTCGGGCTGCTTCTTGCCCCGCCGGCCCCGTCCCGCGCCGGCGGGGGTGGTCCCGGCTCCCTTGGCCCCGGCCCGTCCACCGGCCGGGGTGGCCCCGGCCCGGCGGGCCGCGCCACCGCGTGCCAGCTTGGGGGTGTCGCGCCGCTGGCGCTGGGTGATGATGAGCCCGTAGGCCATGGGGAGCACCAGGGCGAAGATGTGGGCGATGGACAGGCTGTTCGGCACCCTCGGGAGGGTGACGAAGAAGGCCGCCACGATGGCCCCGAACCCGGCGGCCATCCGGTTCTTCAGGCGGATCACCGCCATGAAGGCGATGGAGGCCGCCACCCCGACCGCCGCCAGGGTGGTCTGGGGGTGGGCCGGGGCCCCCGGCCCGTGGGTGACGGTGAGGTTGAGCACGCCCACCACCAGAAGCTCCAGGCCGACCACGTAGCCGTACAGGCCCTCCGCCCCGCGCATGGCCGACGGCTTCAGGCCCGGGTCGGTGGGGGAGGAGTCGACCGGTGCCTGGGCGGCTTCCGGCGCGGCGCGCCGGCGGGGCATCACGCCCATCGCTGTACTAGGAGTCCCCGGCGGGACGGTCCTGACCGTCGCGCCGGGACTCGTTGAGCAACCACGGCCGGATGTTCACCACGCTCTGGCGGGGCCGGCCGTACTCGAATTCGGCCTCTACCGGGAGATCGTCGGGCGGGTCCCCGGAGGTCTGGACCACGATGGACGGGTCGTCCCGGTGGGTCTCGAGCGCCTCCTGCAGACCGAGGGCGAAACCGGTGAGGATGGCCCCGGCCGCGCTGCGCCGGCGCCAGGCCTCCACCTTCCGCGGCAGGGCCGTGCCGGCCTCTCCGCCACCGGCCTCCGGGCCGGCCGCCCCGGCGCCCGGGTCGACGGCCCCGGCGCCCTGATCATCGGCGCCGGCCGAACCGGCAGCGTCGCCGTCGCCCGTGTTTGGCTCATCCGTTTCCACCACTCCAGGCTACCGCCGCCCGACCGGCTGCGAGAGGCCCGCTGGCCCCGGCGCGGGAACCAGGGAGCCTGCGGGGACGCGACCCGGGTCCCACACCCGGGCCGCGTCCGGCGCGGGAGCGGCTAGGCCTGCGGCAGGGGGGCCGGCAGCAGCGTGGACCCGGTGAGGTACCGGTCCACGTGCATGGCAGCCGAGCGACCCTCGGCGATGGCCCACACGATGAGGCTCTGGCCCCGGCCGGCGTCGCCGCAGACGTACACCCCCGGACGGGATGTGGCGTAGTCCGCGGAACGGGCGATGTTGCCCCGGGGGGTCAGGTCCAGGCCGAGGGCGGACGCCAGCTCCGGTTCGGGGCCGCTGAAGCCCAGCGCCAGCAGCACCAGGTCGCACTCCAGGGTGAACTCCGACCCGGCGACCGGCTCGAAGCCGGGCCGGCCGTCGACGACCTTCATCTCGACCTCGCAGGCCCGCAGGCCGGCCACGTGGCCGGAGCCGTCGTCGACGAACTCGAGGGTGTTGACCGAGAACACCCGTTCGCCTCCCTCCTCGTGGGCCGACGACGTGCGGAACATGAGCGGCCAGGTCGGCCACGGGGTGGAGGCGTCGCGGACCTCGGGGGGCCGGGGCATGATCTCGAACTGGTGGACGGAGCGGGCCCCGTGACGGTGCACGGTCCCCAGGCAGTCGGCTCCGGTGTCGCCGCCGCCGATGATCACCACCCGCTTGCCCTTGGCGCTGATGGGGCAGGCGGACACCGGATCCTCGGCCTTCACCGCCCGGTTGGCCATCGGGAGGATCTCCATGGCCTGATGGATGCCCTTCAGGGACCGGCCCGGGATGGGAAGGTCCCGGGCGACAGTGGCGCCGGTGGCCACGACCACCGCGTCGTGGGCGCCGACCAGCTCCGCCCCAGACAGACTGCCCGGTCCGGTCCGGGCGCCGATGGACACCCCGGAGACGAACGACGTGCCCTCCGCCTCCATCTGGGCCAGGCGGCGGTCCAGGTGGCGCTTCTCCATCTTGAACTCGGGGATGCCGTAGCGCAGCAGGCCGCCCGGCTTGTCGTCGCGCTCGTAGACGGTGACCGAGTGGCCGGCCCGGGTCAGCTGCTGGGCCGCGGCCAGCCCGGCCGGGCCGGAGCCGACGACCGCCACCCGCTTGCCGGTCTGGCGGTCGGGCAGGACCGGCTTGACCCAGCCCTCGGCCCACGCCCGGTCGATGATGGTCACCTCGACCTGCTTGATGGTGACCGGGTCGGAGTTGATCCCGAGCACGCACGCCGCCTCACACGGCGCCGGGCAGAGCCGGCCGGTGAACTCCGGGAAGTTGTTGGTGGCGTGCAGCCGCTCTATGGCCTGGTGCCATTCGTCTTTGTAGACGAGGTCGTTCCAGTCGGGAATCAGGTTTCCGAGCGGACAGCCGTCGTTGCAGAACGGGATGCCGCAGTCCATGCACCGGCTGGCCTGCACCTGCAGGCGGTCGGCCTGGAACGGCTCGTAGACCTCCTTCCAGTCCCGCAGCCGCACCGGCACCGGCCGGCGGCCGGGCAGCTCGCGGGGGAACTCCATGAAACCGGTGGGCTTACCCACGGGATGCCGCCATGATCGCTTCCTCCACCGGACGCCCGGACTCCTCGGCCTGGCGCACCGCTTCGAGCACCCGCTTGTAGTCGCGGGGCATCACCTTCACGAACTGTGGAGCCGAGCGCGGCCATCCGGCCAGGAGCCGGGCGGCCACCGCCGAGCCGGTCTCCTCGCGGTGTCGGCCCAGCACTTCGCCCAGCCAGGAGACGTCCTCGTCGGAACAGTCCTCGAGATCGACCATCTCCCCGTTGAGGTTGGCCCCGAAGGCCCCGTGAGGGTCCCACACGTAGGCCACCCCTCCGGACATCCCGGCCCCGAAGTTGCGACCGGTCGGCCCGAGGACCACGACACGACCGCCGGTCATGTACTCGCAGCCGTGGTCGCCCACCCCCTCCACCACGGCCAGAGCACCCGAGTTGCGCACGCAGAAGCGCTCGCCGACCACCCCCCGGATGTACGCCTCCCCGCTGGTGGCGCCGTAGAGGATGACATTGCCGGCGATGATCTGCTCCTCGGCCACGAACGACTCCGGGGCGTCAGCCGAGGGCCGCAGCACGATGCGGCCGCCGGACAGGCCCTTGCCCAGGTAGTCGTTGGCGTCGCCTTCCAGGCGGAGGGTCACCCCCCGCGGGACGAACGCCCCGAAGCTCTGCCCGGCCGAGCCGGTGAAGGAGATCTCGATGGTGCCGTCGGGCAGGCCGGCCCCGCCGTAGCGGCGCGAGATCTCGGCTCCGAGCAGGGTGCCGACCGTGCGGTTCACGTTGCGCACCTCGTAGGAGAGGCGCACCGGACGGGCATCCTCGAGCGCCGGCTGACAGTCAGCTATCAGCTGCCGGTCCAGGGCCCGGTCCAGACCGTGGTCCTGGCTCGACACGCAGCGTCGGGGGGCGTCCCCGGGGACGTCCGGCAGGGCCAGGATGGGGGAGAGGTCCAGCCCCCGGGCCTTCCAGTGCTCGACCGCCGGGGCTGTGTCGATCAGCTCGGGATGGCCGATCACCTCGTCGAGCGAGCGGAACCCGAGCGACGCCAGCAGCTCCCTGACCTCCTCGGCGATGTACTCGAAGAAGGTCACCACGAACTCCGGCCGCCCGCTGAAGCGCTTGCGCAGCTCCGGGTTCTGGGTGGCGATGCCGACCGGGCACGTGTCGAGGTGGCAGACGCGCATCATCACGCAGCCGCTGACCACCAGCGGGGCGGTGGCGAACCCGTACTCCTCGGCGCCCAGCAGGGCGGCGATCAGCACATCGCGGCCGGTCTTCATCTGCCCGTCGACCTGGACCACGATGCGGTCCCGCAGCCGGTTGAGCATCAGGGTCTGCTGCGTCTCGGCCAGGCCCAGCTCCCAGGGGGCCCCGGCGTGCTTGAGGGAGGTGAGCGGGGAGGCGCCGGTCCCACCGTCGTGACCGGAGATGAGGACCACGTCGGCGTGGGCCTTGCTGACCCCGGCCGCCACGGTGCCGACACCGACCTCGGCCACCAGCTTCACGTGGACCCGGGCCGTGTCGTTGGCGTTCTTCAGGTCGTAGATGAGCTGGGCCAGGTCCTCGATGGAGTAGATGTCGTGGTGGGGCGGCGGAGAGATCAGCCCGACTCCGGGGGTGGAGTAGCGGGTCCGGGCGATCCAGGGGTACACCTTGTGGCCGGGCAGCTGGCCGCCCTCACCGGGCTTGGCCCCCTGGGCCATCTTGATCTGGATGTCGTCGGCGTTGACCAGGTACTCGCTGGTCACGCCGAAGCGGCCGGAGGCCACCTGCTTGATGGCGCTGCGGCGCAGGTCGCCGTTCGGGTCGGGGGTGAAGCGGTCAGGGTCCTCGCCGCCCTCTCCGGTGTTGGAGCGGGCTCCGAGGCGGTTCATGGCGATGGCCAGAGTCTCGTGGGCCTCGGCCGAGATGGAGCCGTACGACATGGCCCCGGTGCTGAACCGCTTGACGATCTCCGACACCGGCTCCACCTCGTCGATCGGCACCGGCTGGCGGCCCAGCTCGGAGGCCTGGCGCAGCCGGAACAGGCCCCGGAGGGTGGCCAGCCGGGCCGCCTGCGAGTCCACCGCCGAGGTGTACTGCTTGAACAGGTCGTAGCGCTGCGTCCGGGTGGAGTGCTGCAGCTTGTGGACGGTGGTCGGGTTGAACAGGTGGTACTCGCCCTCCCGCCGCCACTGGTACTCGCCGCCGACCTCGATGTCACGGTGAGCCAGCTCGCTGGGCCGGTCCGGCCACGCCTTGCGGTGGCGCATCAGCACCTCGCGGGCGATCTCGTCGAGGCCGACCCCGCCGATGCGGCTCACCGTTCCGGTGAAGTACCTGTCGACGACCTCGGTGCTGAGCCCGATGGCCTCGAACACCTGGGCCCCCGTGTAGGACGCCACGGTGGAGATGCCCATCTTGGACATGACCTTGAGCACGCCCTTGGAGCACGCCTTGATGTAGTTGCGCACCGCCTTGCGGGGCGTGATGTGGCCCAGCTCGCCGGCGTGCACCATCTCCGTGATGGTGTCGAAGGCCAGGTACGGGTTGACGGCCGCCGCCCCGTAGCCGAGGAGGAGGGCCATGTGGTGCACCTCACGGGCCTCGCCGGTCTCGAGGACCAGACCCACCCGGGTGCGGCTCTTCTCCTGGATCAGGTGGTGGTGGACGGCGCTCACCAGCAGAAGCGCCGGTATGGGTGCCAGGTCGGCCGAGGCGTGGCGGTCCGAGAGGATGATGATCTTGGCCCCGTCGTCGATGGCCTGGCTCACCCGGGTGCAGATGTCGTCGAGCGAGCGGGCCATGGCGGCGCCGGCATCGGCGGCCCGGGCGTCGAAGAGCCCGTCGATGGCGAACGCCCGCCACCCCGGCTGGGTGCCGTCCTCGTTGATGTACATCAGCTTGGCCAGGTCCTCGTTGGTGATGACCGGCTGGGGCATGACGATCTGGTTGCAGCTCGCCGGCTCGGGGGCCAGCAGGTTGCGCTCCGGCCCGATGGTCCCTGAGAGGGAGGTGACCAGCTCCTCGCGGATGGCGTCGAGCGGCGGGTTGGTCACCTGGGCGAAGAGCTGCGAGAAGTAGTCGTAGAGCAGACGCGACCGGTCGGACAGCACCGCGATGGGGGTGTCGGTACCCATGGAGCCGATCGGCTCCATGCCCGTGCGGGCCATGGGGCCCACCAGGATCTTCAGATCCTCGGTGGTGTA
>JAKAXN010000148.1 GCA_021816565.1 Actinomycetes bacterium | reverse complement strand
CTACGAGCTGGTGTGGAACGGCATCGACGTGGACCGCTACCTCCAGGCCGACCCGTGGCCCACCGACGGGCCCACCGTCTTGTTCGTGGGCCGCCACGAGCCCCGCAAGGGGCTGGCCGTGCTGATCGAGGCCATGGACCTGCTCGGGCCGGACGTGACCTTGTGGGTGGCCGGACGCGGCCCCGAGACGGACCGCCTGAGAAGGGCGGCGTCGGGGGACCGGCGGGTGCACTGGCTGGGGGCCATCAGCGAGGAGGAGAAGATCCGCCGGGTCCGGGGCTGCCACGCCCTGTGCGTCCCGTCCCTGCACGGGGAGAGCTTCGGGGTGGTGCTGCTCGAGGGCATGGCCGCCGCCACCCCGGTGGTGGCATCGGACATCACCGGCTACCGCAACGTGGCCCGCCCCGGGGTGGAGGCCCGTATGGTGCCGGCCGGCGACCACGCAGCGCTGGCCAAGGCCCTGGAGGCCGCCCTGGAGGGCGGCCCGGAGACGGCCGGGATGGTGCAGCGGGGCCTGCAGAGAGCCGCCACATTCTCGATGGACAGCCTGGCCCGGCGGTACCTGGAGCTCTACGACCGTGCGGCGTCGCGCTAGTCGCCGGCCGATTTCCCCGCGGGGCGGCCGCTACGCCTACCATCCCATCGAAATGAGCGCGCCGGACCTCCGAGGATCTCGCCCCAGGCCCACCGGGGGCACGCTGTGACCCCTCGCGCCCGGGCCGCGGCCGCGGCCGCCCCCTTCGCCGCCGTCCCGGCGGTGGTGCTCGGCCTGATCCTGCTCTTCACGGCGGGCTGGGTGGCCGCCCTGGTGGCCCTGGTGGTGGTGGCGGCCGGGCTGGCCGGCTGGGCCCGCCTGGCGGGGGACCGCCTGATCGAGTCCCGCCTGGGCGGACGGCTGGCCGACCCCCGCCGGGAGGCCCGCCTCTGCAACCTGGTCGAGGGGCTGAGCACCGGCGCCGGGGTCCGCCACCCCCGTCTCATCGTCGTCGACAGCCCCGGGCTCAACGCCATGGCATTCGGTACCTCGCCGGGGCGCACCGCGCTGGCCGTGACCTCGGGCCTGCTGGCCGAACTGGAGCGCATCGAGCTCGAGGCGGTGCTGGCCGAGGAGCTGTACCTGATCCGCCACCAGGAGATCCTGCCGGGCACCGTGGTGGCCGCCACGCTCGGAACCACCCGCAGGGTGGGGATCCGCCCCGACCACGACGCCACCGCCGACCAGGGCGCAGTGTCGCTCACCCGCTACCCGCCGGCCCTGGCCGCGGCGTTGGAGAAAATAGAGCGCAAGGGCGCCGTGGTCGCCGGCCAGCCGGCGTGGAGCGCCCACCTGTGGCTGGCGGACCCCCGGCCGGGGACGCCTCCGGCGCCGGGCCGCCTCCCGCTGGCCGAGCGCATCGAGGCCCTGCGGGAGCTCTGACCGGCCCGGGCCCTCAACCCAATCCACAGCCCGACGGCGACCGTACAATGGTGATCATGGCTTCCCCCCGAGAACCCCGCGTCACCGGCACCGACCTCGTCAAGAGAGGCATGGCCGACATGCTCAAAGGCGGCGTCATCATGGACGTCGTCAACGCGGAGCAGGCCAAGGTGGCCGAGGACTCGGGCGCCGTGGCGGTCATGGCCCTCGAGCGGGTGCCGGCCGACATCCGCCGCGACGGCGGGGTGGCCCGGATGAGCGACCCGGCCCTGATCGAGGAGATCAAGGCCGCGGTGTCCATCCCCGTCATGGCCAAGGCCCGTATCGGGCACTTCGCCGAGGCCCAGGTGCTGCAGTCGCTCGGGGTCGACTACGTCGACGAGAGCGAGGTGCTCACCCCCGCCGACGAGATGCACCACATCGACAAGTGGGCCTTCACCGTCCCGTTCGTCTGCGGCGCCACCAACCTGGGGGAGGCCCTGCGGCGCATCTCGGAGGGGGCGGCCATGATCCGTTCCAAGGGCGAGGCCGGCACCGGCGACATCAAGGAGGCGGTGCGCCACCTGCGCTCCATCCGCGGCGACATCGCCCGCATCACCCAGGCCGATTCGGCCGAGGTCTACCAGTGGGCCAAGCAGCTGCAGGCCCCGGTGACCCTGGTCAAGGAGCTGGCCGAGACAGCCAAGCTGCCGGTGCCGCTGTTCTGCGCCGGCGGGATCGCCACGCCGGCCGACGCGGCCCTGGTGATGCAGCTCGGCGCCGAGGCCGTCTTCGTGGGCAGCGGCATCTTCAAAAGCGCTGACCCGGCCCGCTTCGGCCGGGCCATCGTGGAGGCCACCACCCACTACCGCGACCCCGAGATGGTGGCCAAGGTCAGCCGGGGCCTGGGCCAGGCCATGCGTGGCCAGGAGTCGAGCCAGGTGGAGACCAGGCTGGCCGATCGGGGCTGGTAGCCCGGCCGTCCGGGCCCTGGCCGTCCAGCGGACCGGAGCGCCGGCGCCCGGTAGGATGGGGCGCCGTGGGAAGGATTCCGCCAGGTGACCGGTTCGCACCCGTTGGTCGGCATACTCGCGCTGCAGGGAGCGGTCGGGGCCCACGCTGAGGCCTTCGCCTCTCTGGGGGTGGAGGCGGCGCCGGTCCGCACCCGGGCCGACCTGGACCGGGTCGACGCGCTGGTCCTTCCGGGGGGCGAGTCCACCACCATGTCCCTGCTCCTCGAGAGCTCCGGTCTGCTCGGGCCGGTGGCGGCGCGCCTACGCGACGGCATGCCGGCGTTCGGCACGTGCGCCGGGATGATCCTGCTGGCCGGCGAGGTCTTCGACGGCCGCCCCGACCAGCACCAGCTGTCGGCCATCGACATCAGCGTCCGGCGCAACGCCTTCGGCCGCCAGGTCGACTCGTTCGAGACCGACCTGGCGGTGTCGGGCCTCGACGGCACCTTCCACGCCGTGTTCATCAGGGCCCCGGTGGTGGAGCGGGCCGGGCCCGACGTGCAGGTACTGGCCACGGTCGCCGGGTCCGACGGCACCGAGCGGCCGGTGCTGTGCCGGCGGGGCCCCATCCTGGTGTCGGCGTTCCACCCCGAGCTGTCCGGCGACAACCGCCTGCACCGTCTGTTCCTCGAAGGGGCCGCCCGGCCGGGTGAGCCGGCGATCACCGCCCCGGAGTCCTGATCCCGAACCGCCATAGGAGGCACACATGTCCGGCCACAGCAAGTGGGCGACCATCAAGCACAAGAAGGGTGCGGCCGACAAGGCCCGGGGCAAGCTGTTCGCCAAGCTGATCCGCCAGGTGGAGGTGGCGGCGCGCGAGGGAGGCGGGGATCCCGACTCCAACCCGACGCTGCGGACCATGTTCCAGAAGGCCCGGGAGGCATCGGTACCGCTCGACACCATCGAGCGGGCCATCAAGCGCGGCACCGGCGAGCTGGAGGGCGTCCGCTACGAGCAGGTCTCCTACGAGGGCTACGCCCCCAACGGGGTAGCCGTGATCGTGGAGTGCCTCACCGACAACCGCAACCGCACCGGGGCCGACATCCGCTCCACCTTCTCCAAGAACGGCGGGTCCATGGCCGAGCCGGGGGCGGTCTCGTGGCAGTTCGACCGCAAGGGCGTCATTCTGGCCTCGAAGGCCGTCACCGAGGACGACCTGATGCTGGTGGCCCTCGACGCCGGCGCCGAGGACATCTCCGACAGCGGGGAGCACTGGCAGGTGACGACCCCGCCGAGCGACCTGCCGGCCGTCCGGGCCGCCCTGGAGGAAGCCGGCATGGCCGTCGAGTCGGCCGAGGTCACCCTCCTGCCCTCCACCACGGTCGAGCTGGCCAGCGAGACCGACGCCAAGAAGGTCCTGCACCTGGTGGACCTGCTCGAGGACCACGACGACGTCCAGAACGTCTACGCCAACTTCGACATCCCCGACTCCATCCTGGAGCTGGTCGAGGCCTGACCGCCCCGGGGGCGGATATCCACCCCCGGGGCCGGCGCCCCTGCTAGGGTCGAACGGGTGTTCGCCCTTGGTGTCGATCCGGGCCTGTCACGCTGCGGTTACGGGGCGGTCGAAGGGGCGGGGGGCCGCCTCGGCGTGAAGGCGTTCGGCCACCTGACCACCCCGCCCGATCAGCCGCTGGCCGAGCGCCTGGCCGCCCTCTGGCAGGACATCGAGGAGCTGCTCGACGACCTCCGCCCCGACGTCGTGGTGGTCGAACGGGTCCTGTTCCAGGTCAACGCCCGCACCGCCATGTCCGTCGGGCAGGCCAGCGGCCTGGCCCTGGCCGCCGCCGCCCGGCGGGGCGTCCCGGTGGTGCAGTACAGCCCGAACGAGGTCAAGCTGGCGGTCACCGGCTACGGGTCGGCCGGCAAGGAGCAGGTGCAGGCCATGGTCCAGGTGCTCCTCGGCCTGGACGAGCCTCCCCGGCCGGCCGACCGCGCCGATGCGCTGGCGCTGGCCATCACCCACCTGTCGGGCGCCGGGCTGCGATCGGTGGCCACCAGGTGATCGGGTCCCTCCGGGGCAGCCTGCTGGACCGCCGGCCCCGCCCGGCCGGGGGCGCCGAGGTGCTGGTGGAGGTGAACGGCGTCGGCTACCGCACGGTGGTCCCCACCGGCCCGGCCGCCGGCCTCGGGCCGCTCGGCAGCCCGGTGTTCCTGCACGTGCACACCCACGTACGGGAGGACGCCATGGTGCTCTATGCCTTCCCGACCCGGGAGGAGCGGGTCTGCTTCGAGGCGCTGATCGGCGCCCACGGGGTCGGGCCGGCCGTCGCCCTGGCCCTGCTGTCGGTGCACTCACCGGCCGCCCTGCGTCGGGCGGTGCACGCCGAGGACCTCGACGCCCTGATGCTGGTGCCGGGCATCGGCCGCAAGACCGCGGCCCGGCTGGTCGTCGAGCTCAAATCCCGCCTCGAAGCGGACCTCGACGACACCGACCTGGCGGTGGTCGGCACCCCGGCCGGCGCCGCCGGGGGTGCCTCGGCGGCGGGCGCCCGGGCCGATGTGCGCACCGCCCTGTCGGCCCTGGGCTACGGCGCCGACGAGATCCGCCAGGTCCTGGCCGGGTTGCCCCCCGACGGGTCGGTGGAGGAGCAGCTGCGGCGGGCTCTCAGGGACCTGGCCGGCGCCCGGTGAGGGAGGAGGGCGCCCTGCGGGCCATGAGCGCGTCGGCCGATCCGGTGGAGTCGGCCGAGGAGGTCACCCTCCGACCCCGGAGGCTGTCGGAGTTCGTCGGCCAGGCCACGCTCAAGGAGCACCTGGAGATCATGCTGGAGGCGGCCCGCCGCCGGGACCAGCCGGTGGATCACCTGCTCTTCGCCGGGCCGCCGGGGCTGGGCAAGACCAGCCTGGCCGGCATCGTGGCCAACGAGGTGGGCGCCGGGCTGCGGGTGACCTCGGGGCCGGCCCTGGTACGCGCCGGGGACCTGGCCGCCATCCTGACCAACCTGGTGGAGGGCGACGTCCTGTTCGTCGACGAGATCCACCGCCTGGGCCGGGCGGTGGAGGAGATCCTCTACCCGGCCATGGAGGACTTCCAGCTCGACATCGTCCTCGGCAAGGGTCCGAGCGCCCGGACCATCCGACTGGACCTGCCCCGCTTCACCCTGGTGGGGGCCACCACCCGCACCGGGTTGATCACCGGTCCGCTGCGGGACCGCTTCGGCTTCGTGGCCCGCCTGGACTTCTACGAGCCGGGCGACCTGCAGGCCATCATCGACCGGTCGGCCCGGATCCTGGAGATGGACATGGGGACCGACGGGGCGGCCGAGATAGCCCGCCGGTCCCGGGGCACACCCCGCATCGCCAACCGGCTCCTCAAGCGGGTGCGCGACTTCGCCGAGGTCCGCGGCGACGGGCGGGTCGACCGGGCCGTGGCCCGCCGCGGCCTGGAGTTGTTCGGGGTGGACGAGCTGGGCCTCGACAAGGTCGACCGGGCCATCCTCGAGGCGGTCTGCGTGCGTTTCGGGGGCGGACCGGTGGGGCTGTCCACGCTGGCGGTCAGCGTGGGGGAGGAGACCGACACGGTGGAGGACGTCTACGAGCCGTTCCTGCTCCAGCTCGGCCTGCTGATGCGCACCCCCCGGGGCCGGGTGGCCACCCCTCAGGCCTGGCAGCACCTGGGACTGACCCCCCCGCCCCCGGCCGGCCCGGGGCTGTTCTAGCCGCCGGCCGCTAGCGCACCACCGGCAGGTCCAGCACCTGGCCGGCCGATCCGGTGGCCACCGTCACCGGGGTCGGCTCCAGGCCGCCCCGGTAGTTGACGTCCCCGCCGGCCAGCATCAGCTCGATCCGGTGCCCGGCGGCGAAGCGGTGCACCACTCCGGGCAGGGTGATGGTGACCGGCTGCGACGGGTCGGCGATACGGGCCGGGGCCACCAGCCCGTGGATCAGGGTCCTGGTGCCGTTCGGGGCCACGTCGTAGAGCTTGGCGAAGACCACCAGGTCACCGGCCGGGCCGGCCCCCCCGGTGAGCGCCGCAGTGGGGGCGGAGAGCCTCACGTGCAGGACCGGTATGCCGACCACGTCGATGGGGGCGCTCAGCGCAGCGGTCGACCACGAGGCGTAGGTACCCGCGGCATTGTGGTCGGGCACCTGCGCCTGGGGGGCGTAGCCTCCCACCGCGTCGGGCTCGGCCGTACCGGTGGGGACCCCGGCGCCGGGGGTGACGAAGCTGGACTGTGACGGCGCGATCCGCCCGGGCGCCCGGACCAGCCCGGAGCCGGCCGACAGGTAGAACGCCGTGGTCCTCCCCACCGGGTAGGAGGCGGCCGAGGCGTAGGCGGGGGTGGCGATACCGCGGTAGGAGACCCAGTCCCGGAAGTAGGCGAAACCGGGGCCGGTGGACACGGCCTGATCCTTCAGGTAGTGGTCGAACCAGGCGTAGACCCGCGCCGCCTCGTACTGGGTGGCCGGGTCGGGACGGCTCAGATCCAGCTCCCCGGGGGCCGGCGTGAGACCCGAGTGCCCCCATGACTGCCAGATCATGTCCACCGGCACCCCCCGGGACTTCAGCTGCTCGTAGTTGGCCACCGCCTCGTTGAGGTTGAACAGGGTGTCGTTCTCGCCCTGCATGAGCAGCGTGGGGATCCTCACCTTGCCCATGTAGTCGGCCACCGAGGCCGCCAGCAGATGCGATGCAGTGGACGGATCGGGGTAGCCGGCGGAGCCGGAGAACGCCAGGGCCGGACACACCCAGGTGGCGAAGTTGGGGCAGCCGACGTCGCGGGCCGGGGCCGCTGCGCCGCCGGTGACCCCGCCCGAGACACCGTCGGCGCTGAAGAGCCCGGCCCAGGTGGACTTGGTCACCCCGGGCAGCGGGTTGGCGACCCCCGACGTCGGGGTCAGCCCGGCGTTGTTGGGGGCCAGGCTGTAGTTGAGGTCGTTCCACGTGATCAGCGGCACGATGGTGTCCAGCCGGGGGTCCACCGAGGCCGCCGCGAACTGCACCTCACCGCCGTAGGAACCCCCGATCATGCCGACCCGGGGGTCGTAGCGGTCGGCCCGGCCGGCGTGGTCGACCGGGTCGTGGATCACGAAGTCGACCGTCGGGGCCGGACGGGTGTGGGCCGCGTCGTAGTAGGCGATTCCGGGGGCTCCCCCCAGGTAAGAGATCAGCTGGCTGGCCGCGGCACCGTCCCAGAGGGGGTTGTCCAGGGTGATCTTGCAGGTGGAACCCCCGAAGCCCAGGCCGGAGTAGGTGAGCACGGCGTAGCCGTCGGAGGCGAACGCCTCGGCCAGGCCGACCTGGTCGGTGTAGGAGCCGCCGAAGCCGTTGGTGGTCAGGATGGCCGGCACCCGGTTGGTGGGGGAGGCCCCGACCGGGGTGAACAGCTCGCCGATGATGTCGCAGGGCTCCGACCCGCCCGGACCGACGCTGGTGGCGAAGTGCAGCAAGGTGGCCGTGTAGGGGGCACCCGGGCCGGAGGCGGCGGCGTGGACCGCCGGGGCCGCCGCCGCCGGCAGGCCGACCGCCGCGGTCAGGGCGGCCAGCATCCTGACCGATCTACGAGATCCACGCGTGTTTTGTCCGTTTTCTCCCACGATCTCCATTTCGCCGGGGGCGCCACCGCTCCCTGCTGATCGGCTAGACCGGATGGGCCGTGGAGATACCCGACTACGACCTGCCGGAGGCGGCGATCGCCCAGACCCCGGCCGAGCCGCGCGACTCCGCCCGCCTGCTCGACGCCACCGACCGGGCCGGGGGAGTCCAGCACCGGCGGGTGCGGGACCTGCCCGGGATGGTCGGGCCCGGGGACGTCCTGGTGGTCAACGACTCGAAGGTCATCCCGGCCCGCCTCAGGCTGGTCAAGGCCTCGGGGGGCGCGGCCGAGGTCATGCTGCTCGAACCCGAGCCGGGGGCGGAGCGCACCTGGTCGGCTCTGGTCCGGCCGGGACGGCGCCTGCCGCCGGGCACCGAGCTGGGCCCGCCGGGCCGCCCTCCGCTGGTCGAGGTGGGGGAGCGCCTGCCCGACGGCCGCCGCCGGGTGCGGCTCCTCGCCGACCCGGCCGAGGTCCTCGAACAGGTGGGCCAGATGGCCCTGCCTCCGTACATCACCACCCCCCTGGGGGACCCCGGGCGCTACCAGACCGTCTTCGCCGACCGCCCCGGGTCGGTGGCCGCCCCGACCGCTGGGCTGCACCTCACCAGGGAGCTGCTCGACGCCGTCCGGGCCCGGGGGGTGGCGGTCCACACCGTCGACCTGGCGGTGGGGCTGGCGACCTTCCGGCCGGTCACCGCCGAGAAGGCCGAGGACCACCGGATGCACACGGAGCGTTACCGGATACCGGAAGCGACATGGGAGGCGTGCCGGGCCGCCCGCCGGGTGGTCGCGGTGGGCACCACCACCGTGCGGGCCCTCGAGACGGCGGCGGCCACCGGGGCGCTGGAGGGGGAGAGCGGGCTGTTCATACGCCCGGGCTTCTCCTTTTCGGTCATCGACGTGCTGCTCACCAACTTCCACATGCCCCGCTCCACGCTCCTGCTGCTGCTGGAGGCCTTCGCCGGCCCCCGCTGGCGGGACCTGTACGCCACCGCCCTGGCCGGGGGGTACCGGTTCCTCTCCTTCGGCGACGCCATGATTGTGAGCCGGGCGTGAGACCGGCGGTGTTCGAGCCCGAATCGACCTGCGGGGCGGCCCGCACCGGCACGGTGACCACGGCCCGGGGCCGCTTCGCCACCCCCTGCTTCATGCCGGTCGGCACCAGGGGGGCGGTCAAGCTGCTCGACGCCGCCGACCTCGACCGCCTGGCTCCCCAGGTCGTGCTGGCCAACACCTACCACCTGATGCTCCGCCCCGGCGCCGAGGTGGTCGAGGCGCTCGGCGGCCTGCACCGCTTCAGCGGCTGGACCGGGACCATGCTCACCGACTCCGGGGGGTTCCAGGTCTTCTCCCTCGGCCCGACCGTCGACGACGGGGGCGTAACGTTCCGCTCCGTCTACGACGGGTCCCGCCACCGCCTCACCCCCGAGAGCGCGGTGTCGGTCCAGGAGGCCATCGGGGCCGACATCCAGATGGTCCTCGACGTGTGCGTGGGCCTGCCCGCCCCCGAGGCGGACGTGCGGCTGGCCGCCGAGCGCACCCTGGCGTGGGCGCAGCGGGCCCGCCGGGCCCACCGCCGCCCCGACCAGAGCCTGTTCGGCATCGTCCAGGGTGGGGTGTCGCCCGGCCTGCGCTCCGAGTGCGCGCGCCGCACCGTGGAGATCGGCTTCGACGGCTACGCCATCGGCGGCCTGTCGGTCGGCGAGCCGCTCGAGGAGATGCTCCCGGCGCTGGCCGCCGCCGTATCGGCCCTGCCGGCCGACCGCCCCCGCTACCTGATGGGCGTGGGCGACCCCGTGTCCATCGTCGAGGCGGTGGCGCTCGGGGTGGACATGTTCGACTGTGTGCTCCCCACCCGCCTGGCCCGTCACGGCACCGCCCTCACCGCCGAGGGCCGGGTGCAGATGAAGGCCGCCCGCTTCGCCCGCGACGACCGGCCGGTCGACCCGGGCTGCGCCTGCGAGGTGTGCGCCCGTTACAGCCGCGGCTATCTGCGCCACCTGCTGATGGTGGGGGAGCCGACCGCCGGGCGCCTGCTCAGCATCCACAATCTGCGCTGGCTGCTCGACCTGGTGGCCCGAATCGGGGCGGCCATCC
>JAKAXN010000147.1 GCA_021816565.1 Actinomycetes bacterium | reverse complement strand
TGATCGGCTGGTTGAGGATGGTCCTGGGGGCCAGGGAGGGCAGATGGGAGTTGGAGTCGATCAGCGCCTTCACCGCCGCCTTGCCGGCGATGGGACCCAGCCCGGCCAGCTCGAGGGTGGTCCGGGCGGCCGACACCGGGATGTCGAGCAGGCCAGCCAGCCCCTTAGACGACGGCTGGGCCCGCCGGCCCGGCTGGGTCGACCACGGCATCGGCATGTCCCGGGCGTCGGGGTCGGTGCTGAGCGTCTGGGCCAGCAGCCGCAGGGCCGACACCCCGTCCATCAGCGAGTGGTGGATCTTGGAATAGACAGCGAAGCGGTTGCCTTCCAGGCCCTCGATCAGGTGGGCCTCCCAGAGCGGCCGGTGGCGGTCGAGGAGGGTCCCGTGCAGCCGGGACGCCAGGGCCAGGAGCTCCCGGACCCGGCCCGGCCGGGGCAGGGCGGAATGGCGGATGTGGTGCTCGAGGTCGATGGAGCGCTCCTCCTGCCAGCTCCACGCGCCCAGGCTGGTCGCCGGCCGGTAGGGCCGGCGCCGGAAGAGGGGGGCCACGTCGTCGGCGTGGACGATCTGCTCGTAGAGCGACGGGAGGAAGTCCTCACCGGCTCCGGGGGGCAGGTGGAACAGCTGCAGCCCGCCCACGTGCATCGGCTGCTCCCGACGCTCGGCCAGCAGGAACATCGAGTCGTTGAGAGGCATAGGTGCCACAGCTGGTCTCCCCTGTGTCGGTCAGGCAGTGATCTCTAGAGTTCGCCGGCCGGTCCGGTCGCTCCTACCTGTCAACTGTCATTCCCGCCGGCGGCCTCCGCCGTACCGGCGTCGGACCGGCCGAGCGTGACCAGCCGGGCGGCGAGCCCGGTGTAGGAGGCCGGCGTGAGCCGGCCGAGCCGCTCCCCGGCCCCGGCCGGCAGGTCCAGGCCCCCCACGAAGTCCTTCACGTCGGCGGCGGTCACGGCCTGGCCCCGGGTCAGGGCCTTCAGCCTCTCGTAGGGCTCGGGCAGCCCGTAGCGGCGCATGACCGTCTGGATCGGTTCGGCCAGCACCTCCCACTGGCCGTCCAGCTCCGCCTCCATCACCTCCGGCGCCGGGCTGACCTTGGCCAGGCCCTTGCGGGCGGCGGCGATGGCTACCCCGGAGTGCCCCACGGCCACCCCCATGTTGCGCATGGCCGACGAGTCGGACAGGTCGCGCTGCATCCGCGACACCATCAGCTTGGAGGCCAGGTGCTCGAGGAGCGCCGAGGAGATCCCCAGGTTGGCCTCTGCGTTCTCGAAGTCGATCGGGTTCACCTTGTGGGGCATGGTCGACGAGCCCACCTCGCCGGCCACCGGGCGCTGGCGCAGGTAGGAGCGGCTGATGTACTCCCACATGTCCCGGCAGAAGTCCAGCAGGACGGCGTTGAAGCGGACGATGCCGTGGAAGACCTCGGCCAGGGCGTCGTGGGACTCGATCTGGGTGGTGAGCGGGTTCCACTGCAGGCCGAAGCCCTCAACGAAGCGGCGCGACAGCCCCGGCCAGTCGACGTCGGGGTAGGCGGCGGCGTGGGCCCCGTAGGTGCCGACGGCACCGTTGAACTTGCCGAGCAGTCCGCCGGTGGCGGTGGCCCGGATCTGGGCCAGCTGGCGGTCCCACCGGGCGGCGAAGACGGCCAGCTCCTTGCCCAGGGTGGTCGGCGACGCCGGCTGGCCGTGGGTGTGGCTGGGCATGGGCAGGGCGGCGTGGGTGCCGGCCAGCCGCCACACCTCCTCCACCAGGGCCCCGGCCTCGGGCAGCCAGGCCGACTCGAGCCCGTCTTTGAGCATCAGGGCGTGGGCCAGATTGTTGATGTCCTCGGAGGTGCAGGCGAAGTGGACGAACTCGGCATGACCGGCACTGGTGCCGGCCGAGGTGAGCTTCTCCTTGAGGAGGTACTCCACCGCCTTGACGTCGTGGTTGATCCGCCGCTCGATGTCCTTGATACGGGCCACTTCGGCGGCGCCGAAGTCCCGGACCCAGCCCCGCAGGGTGGCGGCCATGACGTCCCCCACCGGGGGCAGCTCGGCCACGGCCTCCTCACCGGCCAGGGCCAGGAACCATTCCACCTCCACCCTGAAGCGCTGACGGAACAGGGCCTCCTCGGAGAACGACCGGGCGTAGGGCCCGGCGGACGGCGCGTAGCGCCCGTCGAGGGGCGACAGGGCAGCGGTGCGGGAAGGAGCGGCAGGGCCCCCGGCGGGGGCGGCGCTCATGGGTTGTTCCGGGCTGGGGGCGGCCACGGATGAAGACTAACGAAGACCGCTACGGGCCGGGCCGGGGGGCGCTGCGGCCCGGGGGGAACTGGACCGGACCCGGCTGCTCGGCAAGCATGGACCGGGTGGTGGGCCGCCAGGGAGAGTTCTACGACCAGGACGCGGACGAGTCCGAAGTCGACGCCAGCCTCAGTCCCGCGCCCATCCGCTGGGGCGGCTTCTACGACCAGGACGCTTCCATCGAGCAGCCCCGCCTGGACCCCGAGACCCTGGCCCGCATCGAGCGGGAATTCGCCGAGCGACGCCGGGTCGGGGCCGAGCAACACCCCTCTGCGCCGCGCAACGGGGATTCGGGCCCTGCGGGACCCCCGGCCCCGGAGCCGATCCGCCTGCCCGGGCCGCAGGTGCCCGCCGGCCCCGGCCCGGGCTCCCCCGGCCGTCCGGGTGCCGGCTGGGCAGAAGTCCCCCCGGCGACACCCGCGCCCCGGCCCGAGATCCGAGCGGAGCCTCGCCCCGATCCCCGGCCCGCGGTCCAGCCCCGGCCCCAGGCCCGGAGCCAGCCGGCCCCGCCGGCTCCCGGTGCCGGCTCCCGATCATCAGCGCCCGGCCGGGTCCGCCCGGCAAGCCGGGCGGCTGCTCGCAGCCGCACTCCCTCGTACAGCCCGGCCCCGACCCGCGACCGGGGCGCCGCCACCGGCTCGACCGGGATGGGTCGAGCCACGGCGGTGCTGGCATTCGGGACCTTCGCTTCCCGGATCACCGGCTTCGTACGGGTTCTGGCCATCGGCTACGTCCTCGGCGTGGGGTCCCTCTCGGACGCCTTCAACTACGCCAACGGCATCCCCAACATCATCTACGACCTGCTGGTCGGCGGGATCCTCGCTGCCACCTTGATCCCGGTGTTCGTGGAGCACCTCGGCGACGACGACCGCCAGAGGGGGTCCCGAGCGCTGTCCGCCGTGCTCACGGCCATCACCGTGGCCCTGCTGGCGGTGAGCGTCCTGCTGTGGGTCATAGCCCCGTGGATCATCCGCTTCTACCTGATCCTCAACACCCACTCGGCGAGTGGGGCCGAACAGAGCCTGGCCACCGATCTGCTGCGCTACTTCGCCCCCCAGGTGTTCTTCCTGGGCACCATCGTTACCAGTACCGCCCTGCTCAACGCCCGCCGGCGTTTCGCGGTGGCCGCCCTGTCACCGGTCGTCAACAACCTCGTCGCCATCGCCGCCCTTCTCGTAACCAAGTTCGTGGCCGACAGGGTCCTGTCCGCCTCCACCACCAAGGCGGATGGGACTCTCATCGCCTTCGCCCACGACCAGAAGGCCATCCTGATCCTGGGTCTGGGCACCACCGCCGGCTACGCGGTGCAGTTGCTGATCCAGCTACCCGCGACCCACCGGCTCGGCCTCCACCTGCGGCCGGTGTGGGACCTGCGGCACCCGGCCGTCCGGAGGGTCGCCGGTCTGTCCAGCTGGCTGATCGGCGTGGTGATCGCCAACCAGGTCTCCCTGGCCCTCGTCATGGTCCTGGCCGGGCGGACATTCGGCTGGGTAACCGCCTACCAGTTCAGCTTCCAGTTCTTCCAGCTGCCCTACGCCCTGGTGGCGGTCTCGGTGGCGTCGGCCATCATGCCCGACCTCTCCGAGCGGTGGGCCAACCGCCAGCGGATCGCCTTCGAGCGCCAGTTCGTGACCGGCCTGCGCGTCACCCTGGCGGTGCTCATCCCGATCTCATTCGTCTACATGGCAGTGGCCCAGCCGTTCATCACCCTGGCCATCCAGCACGGCCGGGTATCGGCGTCGGGCGCCCACCTGATCACGTCGAGCCTGGTCATGTTCGCAGTCGGGCTGCCCGGCTTCAGCGCCTTCTTCCTGCTCATGAGGGCGTACCAGGCCATGCAGGACGCCCGCTCCATGTTCTGGATCTACGCCCTCGAGAACGGGCTCACCGTCATCGCCGCCCCGATCCTGTCGGCACTCATGGGTGAACCGGGCCTGGCCCTGGCCTGGGTCGGGCCCTACACAATCGCCTCGGTATACGCAGTGGTAAAGCTGCGGGACCGGGTCGGATCCCTAGGCGGTTGGCTCACGGTGCGGGCCCTGATGCGCATAGTCCTCGCCAGCGCCGTGACCGTGGCCGTGGTCGTGGCCGTCGGCATACCCTTCTCGACCGATGACGGCTACGCCAAGCTGATCAGCCGTCTGGTCGTGCAGGTCGTGGCCGGTATCGGTATTTACGGCTGGATGGCCCACATCCTGGGGGTGAGGGAGCTCCGGCCGGTGATGGCCATGGCTGCCCGACTTCCCGGCCGGCGCCGCCGGGCCACCCGGCCGACACCGCTCGACTGACGGCCCGCGCCGCCGGTTTGACCGGTCGGCGCCGCTGACCGGCCGGTCAGCCGTTCCGGCCCTGCTGGGCCGCGGCCGCCTCCACCGCCAGCCGGTCGACCAGGGCGTTCATCTGATCCGTGCCGTGGCCCTTGACCCAACGGAAGCTGACCCGGCCGGGGGCCGCCCGGTAGGCCTCGATCAGCGGCTCCCACAGGTCCCGGTTGGCCACCGGCTTCCTCTGGCTGTTGGTCCAGCCTCGCGCCAGCCACCCCTCCCACCAGCGGTCCCGGAAGCAGTTGACGACGTAGGTGGAGTCGCTGACGACCTCGAGTGGCCCGGCCAGGGTGGTGACCGCCTCCAGCGCGGCCATGATCTCCATCCGCTGGTTGGTCGTGCGGGCCGCCGCCCCGCTGCGGAACGGCCCGGACGGCACCGCCCAGGCCCACCCCCCGGGGCCGGGGTTGCCCGAGCAGGCCCCGTCGGTGTACACGATGGTCGGCGTATCGCTCACCCCTCCAGCATGCCCGGCCGGCCCGGCGCCACGAGGTGATGGGGCCGGGAGCGCCCCGAAGTGTGGCGCGCGACACCCCGGCGGGGCGCGAGCATGGGCGACGTGATCTTCGACGGCTTCTCCCACCAGCTCCCCGACATCGATCCAGAGGAGACCTCGGAATGGGTTGACTCCTTCGACGCCATCGTCGACGCCCGGGGCCGGACCAGGGCCCGGTTCCTCCTGATGAAGCTGCTGGAGCGGGCCCGGGAGAACCAGGTCGGGTTCCCGGCCACGGTTTCCACCCCGTACGTGAACACCATCCCACCGGACTCGGAGCCGTGGTTCCCCGGCGACGAGTACATCGAACGGCGCATACGGGCCTACATACGCTGGAACGCCGCGATCATGGTGGTCCGAGCCAACCACCGGGCGGAGGGCATCGGCGGGCACCTGGCCACCTACGCCTCCTCCGCCAGCCTCTACGAGGTCGGCTTCAACCACTTCTTCCGGGGCAAGGCCAACGGCCAGCCCGGGGACCAGGTCTACTTCCAGGGTCACGCCGCCCCGGGCGTGTACGCCCGGGCGTACCTGGAGGGCCGGCTGAGCGAGGAGCAGCTGACGTATTTCCGGATGGAGCTGCAAGGCCAGAAGGCCGGGGTGGGTGGCCTGTCGTCGTACCCGCATCCCCGCCTGATGCCGGAGTTCTGGGAGTACCCGACGGTGTCGATGGGGTTGGGCCCGCTCAACGCCATCTACCAGGCGCACTTCAACCGGTACCTGCACAACCGGCGGATGGTGGACACGTCCACCAGCAAGGTGTGGTGCTTCCTCGGCGACGGCGAGTGCGACGAGCCCGAGACCCTCGGCGCCCTGTCGCTGGCCGGCCGGGAGCAGCTCGACAATCTCATCTTCGTCGTCAACTGCAACCTCCAGCGCCTAGACGGACCGGTGCGGGGCAACGGCAAGATCATCCAGGAGCTCGAGGCCACCTTCCGCGGCGCCGGCTGGAACGTGATCAAGGTGGTGTGGGGCTCGAAGTGGGACGAGCTGCTGGCCCGCGACGTCGACGGGGCCCTGCTCAACAAGATGAACACCACCGTCGACGGGGAGTTCCAGAAGTACGCCACTGAGGACGGCGCCTACATCCGCGAGCACTTCTTCGGCCCCGATCCCCGCCTGCGGTCCCTGGTCGACCACCTGGGCGACGACGATCTGCGCAACCTGCCCCGGGGCGGCCACGATTACCGCAAGCTCTACGCCGCCTACAAGGCGGCCACCGAGACCACCGGGCAGCCCACGGTGATCCTGGCCAAGACCATCAAGGGCTGGACCCTCGGGCCGGAGATCGAGGCCCGCAACTCCACCCATCAGATAAAGAAGATGAACGCGGCCCAGCTGAAGCTGCTGCGCGACCGCCTCTACCTCGAGGAGGAGATCCCCGACGAGGCCCTGGAGAAGGGGGAGCCGCCGTTCTTCCGGCCCTCCCCCGACTCGGTCGAATACCAGTACATGGTCGAACGCCGCCAGGCGCTCAGCGGGTCCCTGCCGGCCCGGGTGGTACGGGCCAAGCCCCTCCCGGCCCCGGCGGAGAAGACCCTGGCCGAGTTCGACGCCGGCTCGGGCAAGCGGGCCGTGTCGACGACCATGGCCTTCGCGGTGATGCTGCGCAACCTGCTGCGCGACAAGGGCATCGGCAGCCGGGTGGTGCCCATCATCCCCGACGAGGCCCGCACCTTCGGGATGGACGCCCTGTTCAAGGAGGTGAAGATCTACGCCCCCCACGGCCAGCTCTACGAGCCGGTGGACTCGAAGCTGATGCTGTCCTACACCGAGGGACGCGACGGACAGATCCTCGAGGAGGGCATCTCCGAGGCCGGCGGCATGGCGGACTTCACTGCGGCCGGGACGTCGTATGCGACGTGGGGCCACGCCATGATCCCGTTCTTCATCTTCTACTCCATGTTCGGCTTCCAGCGCATCGGCGACCTGGCCTGGGCGTTCGGGGACATGCGGGGCCGGGGGTTCATGCTGGGCGGCACGGCGGGGCGCACCACCCTTCTCGGGGAGGGCCTGCAGCACGGCGACGGCCACTCGCTGGTGCTGGCCTCGACCTTCCCCAACCTGCAGGCCTACGACCCGGCCTTCGCCTACGAGGTGGCGGCCATCATCAACGACGGCATCCGGCGTATGTACGGCCCCGAGCCCGAGGACATCTTCTACTACCTCACCCTCTACAACGAGAACTACCAGATGCCGGCCAAGCCCGAGGGGGTGGACGAGGGCATCCTGCGGGGCCTGTACCGCTTCTCCCCCGCCCCGGAGGGTCCGGCCCGGCGGGCCACCATCCTGTTCTCCGGCACGGCATCCCAGGCGGCCATGGAGGCCCAGCGCCTTCTGGCCGACCAGCACGACGTGGCCGCCGAGCTGTGGTCGGCGACCAGCTACAAGGCCCTGCGTGAGGACGCCCTGTCGGTCGAGCGGTGGAACCGCCTGCACCCTGGGCTCCAACCCCGCACCCCCTACGTCACCGAGGCCCTCGAGACGGCGTCGGGTCCGGTGGTGGCCGTCACCGACTTCATGAAGGCGGTTCCCGATCAGGTCGCCCGCTGGGTGCCCGCCCACTACACCCCGCTCGGAACCGACGGCTACGGCCGCTCCGACACCAGGGAGGCCCTGCGCCACCACTTCGAGACCGACGCCGCCCACATCGTGGTGGCTGTCCTCGACGGCCTGCTGGCCGGCGGGGAGGCCAAGGCCCGGGAGGTCGAGGCGGCCATCGCCGCCTACGACATCGATCCGGACAACCCCGACCCCCGGGTGGCCTAGGGTTCCCCCGATGCCCACCGCGAAGCTGGCGCTGTCGGGGAACCCGGCCGCCGACGAGCTGCTGTCCACTGATCCGCTGGCCCTGCTCATAGGCATGGTGCTGGACCAGCAGATACCGCTCGAGCGGGCCTTCTCGTCGCCGCTCGAGCTGAAACAGCGTCTGGGAGGCCGTCTCGACGCCGAGGAGATCGCCGCCATGGATCCCGACCGGCTGGCCGCGGTGTTCGGGGAGCGGCCGGCGCTGCACCGCTTTCCGGCGGCCAACGCCAAGCGGGTGCAGGAGCTGTGCCGGATCGTCGTCGAGGAGTACGCGGGCCGGGCAGCCGACATCTGGGAGGGGGCGGCCGACGGAGGAGATCTGTACCGGCGGGTCAAGGCCCTGCCCGGCTTCGGCGAGCAGAAGGCCCGCATCTTCGTCGGCCTGCTCGGCAAGCAGCTCGGGGTGCGGCCCCCGGGCTGGGAGGAGGCGGCCGGCCGGTTCGGCCGGCCCGGGACCTTCATGTCCGTGGCCGACATCGTCGACCGGGAGTCGCTGGGCCGGGTGCGGGCCTACAAGCAGGAGATGAAGGCGGCCGCCAAGGCCGCCCGGGACGGGTCGTGAAGGCCGACCGGTGAGGGTGGTGGCCAACGGCGACCCGGTGGAGCTGGCCGACGGTGCCGGCCTGCTCGACCTGTTCGCGGCTCTGGGCGTGGGAGCCAGGTGGGTGGTGGCCGAGGTCAACGGCCGGGCCGTTCCCCGGGCCGAGATGGGCTCCGTGGCGCTGGCCGAGGGCGACCGGGTGGAACTCGTTCGGGCGGTGGCCGGTGGCTGAGCCGGCCGGCCAACCCCCGGTCCATCCCCTCCTGTCGGGACGGCGGCTGTACCTGTGCACCGCTGACCGGCCGGACCTCGCCGGTTTCCTCGAGGCGTGCCTGCGCGGCGGCGTGGACGTGGTGCAGCTACGCGACAAGGTTCTCGACGCCCGCCCGCTGCTGGAGCGGGCCCGGCTGGCGGCCCGGGTCTGCGCCGACTTCGGCGTGCCGTTCATCCTCAACGACCGGCCGGACCTGGCCCTGGCGTGCGGCGCCGACGGGGTCCACGTCGGCCAGGACGACACCCCGCCCGACGTGGCCCGGCGGATCCTCGGGCCCGACGCGGTGATCGGGCTGTCGACCCACGCCCCGGCCGAGTGGCAGGCGGCGGCCGGGGAGCCGGTCGACTACCTGTCGGCCGGACCGGTCAACGCCACCCCCACCAAACCGGGCCGGCCCGGCACCGGCCTCGGGTACCTCGGCTACGTGGCGGCCACTCCGGCCGGCGGCGGGCTGCCGTGGTTCGTCACCGGGGGGGCCACCCCCGAGACCATCCCGGCCATGATCTCGGCCGGGGCCCGCCGTTTCGTGGTGGTCCGATACCTCACCGACTCGACCGATCCGCAGGCCGCCGCCCGCCGGTTGCGGGCGGCGGTGGACCCGGCCTGGGACTGACCGGCGGCGGCCACCGCCCGGAGCCGGGCGGGGTCAGCTGTCCTGGCGGTCCATCCAGCCGATGAGCAGGGCGATGGCCCGGGGGTCGTTGCGCAGCCGGTGCCCGGCCCCCGGCAGCACCCGCAGTTCCACCTGGGCGTAGGCCGCGTCGGCCAGGGCCCGGGCGTCGAGGACCGACACCACCTCGTCGTTGGCCCCGTGCACCAGGAGGATGGAGCGGGGCGGGATCTTGCCGATCAGGTTGAGCGGGCGGATCTCGCGCAGCTCCCGGGCCCAGGCTTCCAGGTCGGGGGGGAAGCGCGGGTCCCGGATGACGCCGACGGCCCGGGCCTGGGCCACGAACCGGCGGGCGTCGTTGGCCCGGTCGGCGAAGTCGGCCGGCGCCGAGAACGCCGCCACCCCCCGGATCCGCGGGTCCTCACCGGCGGCGCAGATGGCCAGGGCCCCGCCGGCGGCGAAGCCGCACACCCACACAGCGTCCACCCCGGGGGCGGACAGCATGACGTCGGTGGCCACCTTGAGGTCCGACAGCCATCCGCCCAGGGAGAAGTTGCCCGTCGACTCCGAGGTCCCCCGGAAGCTGAAGGTCATCACCACCCACCCGGTGTCGGCGGCCAGGCGGTCGGCCAGCTGCTGGTAGCCCCGGTTCGGGGTGTTCGGCTGCGGCGGGTCGGCCGGGAACCCGTGGCAGATCACCAGCCCGTGGCGGCCCGATCCTCCGGCCGCCGAGGGCGCCGGCCGGGCCACGTAGGCGGCCAGGGTCCGGTCCTCGAGGGATATGG
>JAKAXN010000146.1 GCA_021816565.1 Actinomycetes bacterium | reverse complement strand
GTCACGGCCAGCATCCGGGCCCCGGGCCGGGCCTCCACCGTGGCACCCACCCGGTCCCAGACCAGCCGGGGCCTGAGGTCGGCGTACTCGTCGCTCGGGTAGCGGCCCGAGAGCATGTCCAGCACCCCGTGGAAGGCCTCGTCGGGCAGGTCGGCGTAGGGGTAGGCCCGGCGCACCAGGGCCAGCAGGCGCTCCACCGGAACCGGTCCGTCGGCGGCGACCGCGGCCGCCACCAACTGCTGGGCCAGCACGTCGAGGGGGTTGCGCACCACCCTCGTCTCCTCCACCAGCCCGGCCTGCATCCGCTCGGCCACGGCGGCGGCCACCAGCAGGTCGTGGCGGAACTTGGGGAAGATCCGGCCTTTGGACGGCTCCCCCACCCGGTGGCCGGCCCGGCCGATGCGCTGCAGCCCCGACGACACCGACGTCGGGGCCTCGACCTGGATCACCAGGTCCACGGCGCCCATGTCTATGCCCAGCTCCAGACTGGAGGTGGCCACCAGCGCCGGCAGGGTGCCGGCCTTGAGGGCGTCTTCGATCTCCAGCCGCTGCTCCCGGGCGATGGATCCGTGGTGGGCCCGGACCAGCTCCGCCGGGGCCCCGGCGCCCATGAACGACGACCCGCCGGAGGCGAAGGAGTCGTCCTCGGCGGCCAGCTCGTTGAGCCGGGCGGCCAGCCGTTCGGCCAGGCGGCGGGAGTTGACGAAGATGAGCGTCGAGCGGTGGGAGCGGATGAGCTCGAGCAGCTGCGGGTACACCGCCGGCCATATGGAAGAACCCCCGCTGGGCGGCTCGTCCGGGCCGCCCGGCCGGCCCAGCTCGCCCATGTCATCGACCGGTACCACCACGCTCAGCTCCAGCGCCTTGCGCACCCCGGCGTCGACGATGGTGACCGCCCGGGGCGCCGGGCGCCCGTCCGGACCGGGCGTCTGGCCGCCCAGGAAGCGGGCCAGCTCGTCGAGGGGCCTCTGCGTGGCGGACAGCCCGATCCGCTGCGGCGGCCGGGGGGTGATCTCCTCCAGGCGCTCCAGCGACAGGGCCAGGTGGCTGCCCCGCTTGGTGGCCGCCACAGCGTGGATCTCGTCGATGATCACGTGCTCGACGCCCTTCAGCACCGACGCCGCCTTGGAGGTCAGCAGCAGATACAGCGATTCGGGGGTGGTGATGAGGATGTCCGGCGGACGCCTGACCATGGCCCGCCGCTCCTCGGCGGGGGTGTCACCGGTGCGGGTGCCGATGCGCAGGTCCACCAGGTCGAGGCCCATGCGGGCGGCCTCGCGGGTGATGCCGGCCAGGGGGGCCCGCAGGTTGCGGGCCACGTCGTAGGTCAGGGCCTTGAGCGGGCTGACGTAGAGCACCCGGCACCCCTCGCCGGGCGGACCGGTGAGCAGGCGGTCCAGGGCCCACAGGAACGCGGCCAGGGTCTTGCCGGAGCCGGTGGGGGCCAGTATCAGGGTGTGGTCGCCCCGCCCGATGGCGTCCCAACCCCGGCTCTGGGCATCGGTGGGAGTGACGAAAGCCCCCTCGAACCAGGCGCGGGTGGCGGGCGAGAATTCCACACCCGGAAGGGTACGAGTGACGCGAGACAACTGCGGTAGTCGCGCGCCCCGAGATACCGTTCTGGACATGGAACTGGTCCGCTGGGAGCACGAACCGGAGCTTCGCCGGCCGCTCCTGGTCGTCGCGTTCGAGGGCTGGAACGACGCCGGAGACGCCTCCTCCCTGGCCCTGAGCTACCTGGCCCGGGCCTGGAAGGCGGAGCGCTTCGCCACCATCGACGCCGAGGAGTTCTACGACTTCACCGTCACCCGGCCCAATGTGAAGCTGAGCGACGACGGCCGGCGCTTCATCGAGTGGCCGGACATCGAGCTGCTCGGCGCCCGGGTCCCCGGTTCCCGCCACGACCTGGTGCTGGTGCGGGGGGTGGAGCCCCAGCTCAAGTGGCGGACCTTCAGCTCCGCGCTGGTGGAGGTGGCCCAGCGGGTGCGGGCCGAGCTGGCCGTGATCCTCGGGGCGCTGCTCGCCGATGTCCCACACACCCGGCCGGTCAAGGTGTCGGGCACGACCGACGACCGGGAGCTGGCCGACCGGCTGGGGCTGGAAGCCCCCACCTACGAGGGACCGACCGGCATCGTCGGGGTCCTGCACGACACGCTGTGCCGGGCCGGCATCCCCACCGCCTCGTTCTGGGCGGCGGTCCCCCACTACGTCCACCAGCTGCCCTCGCCCAAGGCGGCCCTGGCCCTGGTGGAGCGGTCCGCAGCCCTGCTCGGCGCCCCGGTCGACTCCCTCGAGCTGCGCAGCGCAGCCCACGACTACGAGCGCCAGGTCAGCGAGCGCATCGCCGACGACGAGGACGCCGCCGCCTACGTGGCACAGCTGGAGGAGGCGCAGGACTCGGAGTGGGAAGAAGCGCCGGCCATCGCGGCCGACGGGATCCGGCTGGGCAGCGTCGACGAGCTGGCGGCCGAGGTGGAGCGGTTCCTCCGCAACCACCCCCGCGACTAGTGGCGGGCCGACTGGTCCCTGCTGCGGTGTGGCGGGCCACCCCCGAGCTGGTCATCGCCCTCGACGACCGCTTCGGCGAGCCGGTAGACGCCTACGTCAACGGCTCCCAGGTGTGGCTGCGCGACGACGGGCCCGGAGGGATCGTCCTCGAGTGGCGGCTCCACCCGGTGGCCGGTTACCGACGACCGCCGGGGACCGGCACCTACGACCTGTTCTCGGCCACCGCCCTGGCCCTGGCCACCGGGGCGACCCCGCCGGCCCCGCTCGAGCAGCTGTGGGACGGCCTGGAGGTGTTCGCCGCCTACGACGACGAGATCGAGCCGCAGCCGCTCGTTGCGGCGGCGTCGGCCGCTCTCGGGATCGAGCCGGACGCCTGGGGGCTGGTGGACCACGAGCCCATCGCCGAGGCCTGGGAGCGCAGCGGGGGGGCCGTGTCGATAGTGGCCGACCTCCTGGCCCAGCTGGAGCCGGGGCGGCCGGACCAGGCCTAGCCGGCCCGCTCCGGCTCGAGGCCGTAGTGCAGGTCCACCTGGCGCAGCACCCAGGCGAAGCGGGCCACGCCGTCCACGACGTCGAGCGGGACCAGCTCGTCGGGGCCCGAGCTGCTGTCGTGCGCCCGCTTGGTCAGGCACCAGGCGAAGCCCTCCCACGCCGGCGGGGTCAGGGCGCAGATCGAGTCGAAGTTGCGCCGGCTGGCCTTGACCACCCTGGTCAGCAGGTCCTGCGGGGGCCGGCCCTTCTTCAGGGCGGGGAGGGTCCCGAGCACCGGGACGTCCGCCGCCCCGTAGCGGCCCGGGTCCTGCTCCACCCGCAGGTGGGCCACGTAGGTCCGCCCGACGAGCTGCACCCCGATGGCCGGGGTCAGGGTGGGCACCGGCCGGGCCAGGCGGTCCATGTAGTTGATGGCCATGGGGGCGGTCAGGGGGCTGAGCGACAGCACCGAGGCGAGTGCGGAGTCGACGTCACGGTCGAGCCGGCGGGCCACTTCGCCGTCCCCGCCGAGGGCCTTCAGATGGGTGTCCAGCTCCTTGCGCCCTATGCGTTCGGACGCCGGCTTCACGACCAGCGACTGGCGGCGGGTCAGCGACTTCCAGGCCACCCGCTCAGCTCCGCCAGGTGGCCGGCCGGGGGGAGTCGAACACCACGTCGAAGTGCTCCCCCCTGATGGCCTCGAAGGCCATCTCCTTCCACCGACCGGCCCCGGCCAGGGGCTCGGGCAGCGCGTCCTCGGCGAACCATCCGACGTCGCGGGTCTCGAGCGGGTGGCCCCGCAACTCCCCCCCGACGGCCCGGCAGTGGAACACCAGCGAGTAGAACGGCAGGCCCCGGGCGCCCAGCCGGAGCCCGTCGAACACCGCGACCAGCCGGACCGGCTCGACGACGATGCCGGCCTCCTCCTCCACCTCCTTGACCACGACCTCCGCCGGGGAGTAGCCGATGTCGGCCCAGCCGGTCGGGTACAGCCACACGCCGGAGTCCCCCCGCTGGATGAGCAGGAGCTCCCCCCGCTCGTTGCCGACTATGGCGCCGACGGCCACCTTCGGGGTGACGTATCCGGCGACGCCGGCGTCGACGCTGTCGAGCCAGCCGGAGACCACCGTCTGCTCATCGAAGCGGCCCTCGTCATGACCCGAAGCCACCCGGATGTCGGCCGCGACCTTGAGCACCTCCTCGAAGCGCTCCCGCTCGTAGAGGCTCTGGGTGAAGGCCAGCCCGGTGCGCGCGATACCGGCCAGAGCCTCGCTCCAACGGACCAGGTCCATGTCGTTGACGGGCCTGCCTGGCATCGGGACGAGACTAGTGCCGTGCCGGCCCTAGCGCGCCCCGCCGGGTTACAGCCCGCCGAGCAGTTCCCGGGCCGCGGCCTGCAGGGGATCCCAGACGGTGGAGACGGGCGGGGCGTAGCCGAGGTCCAGACCGATCAGGTCCTCCACGGTCAGACCGCCCACCAGGGCGGCCGCCACCACGTCCACCCGCTTGGCGGAGCCCGGGCCACCGACCGACTGCACACCGAGCAGCCGGCCGCTGCCCCGCTCAGCCACCAGCCGGACCGACGTGGGTCGCGACTCGGCCAGGAAGCGGTCCGCGGTGGAGGATTCGACGGTCGCCGCGACAGCTGCGAACCCGGCCCGCTCCGCCTCTGACTGGCTCAGGCCGCTACGGCCGATCTCGAGGCCTCCCACCCGGCCGACGGCGGTCCCGAGCACGCCGGCGAAGGTGGCGTAGCCGCCCCCGAGATTGATGCCGGCCACCCGGCCCTGCCGGGCCGCCACCGAACCGAGCGGCTGGTAGGTGGGGTTGCCGGTCACCCGGTGCACGCTCTGGCAGCAGTCACCGGCCGCCCACACCCCCTCCCCGGTGGTCCGCTGCCGGCGGTCGACGACCAGCGCCCCGGCCTCACCGGTGCGCAGGCCGGCCCCGGCCCCCAGCTCACTGTTGGGGACCACACCCGAACCCAGGATGACCAGGTCGGCGGGTACCGGGTCGGCGCCCGTCTCCACCAGGTCCTCGGACACCGACAGGGCGGCCACGCCGGTCTCGACGGTGATTCCGGCCTCCCGCACCGCCCGGGCGACCTGACCGGCCAGGTCGGCGTCGAGCAGCGGCAGCATCTCGGGGCCGGCCTCGAGCACCGTGACCGCCGCGCCGCGGGCCCGGAACGCCTCGGCCATCTCCAGGCCCCGCAGGCTGCTGCCGACCACCACCACCTTCTCGGCGGAGTGCTCCCGGGCGTGGCGCACGAGGGTCGTGGCGTCGTCGAGGGTGCTCACACCGTGCACGTGGGGCAGGTCGAAACCGGCGGAGTCCGGCCGCTCCGGCCGGGAACCGGTGGCCAGGAGCAGGAAGTCGAAGCCCAGGTGGAACGACCGGCCGTGGGTCAGGTTGTGCACCTCGGCCCGGCGGGCCTCCAGATCCAGGGCCACCACCTCGTGGCCGGTGCGCACGTCGACCCGCATGGAGCGGAAGTCCTCCGGCCGGCGCACCACCAGGTCCTCAGCGGCGTGCACCGCGCCCGACGCCAGGTACGGGATGCCGCAGGCCGAATAGCTGGTCCACGCCCCCCGCTCGATCACCACGATCTCGAGGTCCGGCATCAGCCGCCGGGCCTGGACCGTCGCGGACATCCCGGCCGTGTCCCCGCCGACCACCAGTAGTCGTCTTCCCATCCGGAAGACTGTACGGGGGCGGGGGCGAACCTGCCGAAACCGGGGGCGGTGGCAAGATGGGTGGATGGGCGTGAGAGAGGACTGCCGGCACTACCTCCAGCGGAGCACGCCCACCGGGGAGTCGGTACAGCGGTGCCGCCTGTCGGTCAACGCCGAGCCGTTCGCCTGCCCCGATGGCTGCCTGTTCTTCGAGGTCCGCTCGCTCTCGGGCGCCGGCTGGGCCCAGGCGCCCGCCACCCGCATGACCAACACTGCCGACGCCCTCAACGCCCTGCCTCCCGAGAAGCGCCGCAAGCCCCGCCGCAAGAGAGGCTGAGCCGGGCACCGGGCCGGCCCCTTTTTTTTCCAAGGGAAATCCCAGGAAGTCCTCAACCTGGTCACAGACCGACCGGGCAACGTGTTGGTATGACCGTTTCGCTACCCTCGGGTGCACCGGTGAACCTGCCCGCCTCCGACGCCCGCGTCCTGGTCGTAGACGACGAGGACCACATCACCGAGCTGGTGGCCATGGCTCTCGGCTACAACGGCTTCGACGTCGAACGGGCCGCCTCCGGCCGGGCCGCCCTGATCGCGGCGGCCGAGCGGCGCCCCGACCTGATCGTGCTCGACGTCATGCTCCCGGACCTCGACGGCTTCGAGGTGGCCCGCCGCATCCGCTCCGCGGAGGGGGCCGGCAGCCACGTCCCCATCATCTTCCTGACCGCCCGGGACGCCACCGCCGACAAGGTCGAGGGCCTGCGCCTCGGTAGCGACGACTACGTCACCAAGCCGTTCAGCATCGAGGAGCTGGTCGAGCGGGTCAAGGCCGTGCTGCGCCGGACCGGCGGGGCGGGCCCGGGCGAGCGGCGCCTGTCGTTCGCCGACCTGGTCCTCGACGAGGACACCCGCGACGTGTGGCGACACGGCCGGCTCGTCGAGCTCACCCCCACCGAGTACAAGCTCCTGCACTACCTGCTGGTCAACGCCCGCCGGGTCCTCACCCGGGAGCAGATCCTCGAGCACGTCTGGGAGTACACGTTCTCCGGCAACGCCAGCGTCCTCGAGACCTACATCAGCTACCTGCGCCACAAGATCGACGAGGGGGAGACCCCGCTCATCCACACCGTGCGGGGGGTGGGCTACACCCTGCGCTTACCGCGGAGCTAGGCCGCCTTGACCCTGCGGCTGAGACTGGTCCTGGCCCTGGTGGCGCTGGTCACCGTGGCGTCGGCGGTATTCCTCGCCGCCACCTACTCCATCTACCGCGACTCGCAGTTCCGCCAGCTCGACACCCAGCTGCGGGCCGAGGCGCCGGTGGCGGACCAGACCCTCGACTCGGAGCTGCTGCGCCTGGGCCAGTACCCCACGGCCGTCCCCTCCACCGCCGGCGCGGCCGGGAGGCCCGGCGGCGGCCCGGCCGGTGGCGGGGAGGCCGACCGCTACGGTCTGGGGGCGGGCCCCGGGCCGCTCTCGGGCGGCCCGGAGGGCCACAACGGTCCCGGGCTGTCCCTCCCCCCCGGCACCGTCGCCGAGCGGGTCACCGCCGCCGGGACGGTCCCCGTCCACATCCAGTACGCCGGGGAGGCCCTGCCCGAGCTGCCGGCCCACCTGCCGGCCACCGGCGCCGGGGGCCGGATCTTCACCACCTCGTCCCAGCACGGCTCCACACAGTTCCGGGTTCTGCAGGTGCCGGCCGCACCGGGCGGCTACACGCTGGTGGCCATCCCCACCACCTCGGTCACCCAGTCCGTCGACCGGCTGCTACTCATAGAAGGGGCGGCGGTGGCGGCCCTGCTGCTGGTGGTGTCGGGCGGGGCGTGGCTGGTGCTGCGCCGGGGCCTGCGCCCGCTGGAGCGGATGGCCGGCACCGCCCAGCGCATCTCGGCGGGGGACCTGTCCCAGCGGGTGAGCCCCTCGGGCGGCGGCACGGAGGTGGGGCAGCTGGGCCTGGCCCTCAACACCATGCTGGGCGATATCGAGGCGGCGTTCGCCGAGCGGGAGGCCACAGAGCAGAAGCTGCGGCAGTTCCTGGCCGACGCGTCGCACGAGTTGCGGACCCCGCTCACGTCCATACAGGGCTTCGCCGAGCTGTTCCGGGTGAGCGGCGAATCCGCCCGGGTGGACCTTCCGACGATCCTCCGCCGCATCGAGGAGGAGTCGGCCCGGATGAAGGTCCTGGTGGAGGACCTGCTGCTGCTGGCCCGGCTGGACCAGCACCGAGACATCCAGAAGCGCCCGACCGACCTGAGCGTCCTGGCCGCCGACGCCTGCTCCGACGCGGCGGCCACCGACCCGACCCGGCCGGTGACCCTGGAGGCCCCCGAGCCGGTGGTGGCGGAGGTCGACGAGGCCCAGATCCGCCAGGCGGTGGCCAACCTGGTCGCCAACGCCGTGGTCCACACCCCGGCCGGCACCCCCCTGCAGGTGACGTGCCGGCGCTCCGGCGGGTCGGCGGTGCTGACGGTGCGCGACCACGGTCAGGGGCTGGAAGAGGAGTCCCTCCGCCACGTCTTCGACCGGTTCTGGCAGGGCGACAAGGCCCGGGTGGGCACCGGGTCCGGACTGGGCCTGTCGATAGTGGCGGCCATAGCCGCCGAGCACGACGGCACGGCAACTGCGGCGAACGCGCCCGGCGGCGGAGCGGTGTTCACCATCTCGGTCCCCCTCGCCGCCCGGGCCGGCACCGCCGGCCCCCCGGCGGGGTCCGTCAGCGGTGACGTCGCTTGTGCTCGAACGCCTTCGCCGCCCCCCACCTGACCGCCACCTCGCCCAGCGCCGGGTCCAGGTCCGAGAAGGACGCCGGGGCCAGGTCGTAGTCGTCGTCGGGGAAGCTGGCCTCGGAGAACGCATCGCGCTCCACCGGGGGGACCCCCGCCGACCTCAGGACCGCGGTCGGGTACCGCAGCGCAGCACGCACCAGGGCCAGCGGGGTAGTGGTCTGCTCGTCGATGTCGCGCCCGAGCATCTCCCGCAGCGCCGGCGCGACCTCCGCGGCGGCCCGGACCCCGGCGGCCTCCGCGGCCACCGCCACGTCCGGGGGGACGCCGCCGGCCCACGCCGTCATGATCTGCGCCACGCAGCGCACCACCCACGAGGCGATGGTGGACTCGACGCCGTCGGCCAGGGCCGCGGCGTAGGCGGCCAGGGCGGCCGCCGGGTCGTCGTCGCTCAACTCTCCAGCGGGTGGTCCAGGTGGTCGACGTCCACGCCGATCTCCTCCATCCAGGCCACCGCCTGCGCCACCGACTCGGGGTCGCCGTCCAGCTCGCAGACGATCCAGCCCATGTCTTCGCTGACATCGGCGCGCCGGATGTTGGGCATCACCTGGAAGCGGCGGACCAGCTCCCCTATCACCGCCTGGCGGACCAGCTCCGGGGGGAAGGTCAGCCTGACCCGGGGGCCGATCACGACCGCTCCCCGGCCAGCGCGGCGAGCCCGAGGCGGGGGTCGCCCCCGCTGCGGTCGGTCGGGCCGGCGGTGTCGCCGGTGGGGTCCGGCGGGCCGGCGGTCCCGGGCGGGACGGCGATGGCCGAGTTGAGGTTGCCGGACCGCAGGCCCTCCAGGTCCAGGGTCACGTAGCGGTAGCCGGCGGAGCGGACCGCGGCCACCACCTGGGCCCGGCATTCCAGGACGGCCGGCAGAACCGCGAGGGGCAGCTCGAGACGGGCCAGGTCGCCGTAGTGGCGGACCCGCAGCTCGGCGAAACCCAACCGACGCAGGCCCTCCTCGGCGGCGGCCACCCCGGCCAGGGTGCCGAGCGTGACCGGCGTCCCGTAGGGAACGCGCGAGGCCAGGCAGGCGGCGGCCGGCTTGTCCCACACCTCGAGGCCCAGGTGGCGGGCCGCGGCCCGCACCGCCGCCTTGGTGAACCCGGCGTCCACCAGGGGGAACACCGCGCCCCGCTCCCGGGCGGCCTTCTGGCCGGGGCGATGGTCGGACAGGTCGTCGACGTTGACCCCGAGGGCCACGGTCGCCCCCTCGGCCGCGGCGACCGGAGCCAGGCGGTCCATCAGCTCGCTCTTGCAGTGGTAGCAGCGGTCAGGACCGTTGACGACGTAGTCCGGCCGGGCCATCTCGTCGGTCGCCACCTCCAGCCACCGCAGCCCCCACTGCCCGGCCAGGCGCCGGCAGTCGTCGAGCTCCGACGGGGCCAGCGACGGAGAAACCGCGGTCACCGCCACGCTGCCGGTCGGGCCCAGGGCCCGGTGGGCGGCCCAGGCCAGGAGGGCCGAGTCCACCCCTCCGCTGAAGGCCACCACCAGCTTCCCGGCGGCCCGCAGCCGGCCCTCGAGGTCCTCCAGCAGGGCGCCCACGTCAGAGGTGGTCACGTCGGGGGCGGTCATCGGGCGTCCTCCACCTGGATGCGGATCCGCTTGTTGCCCTTGCCCTTCGACTCGGTCTTGAGCACCGTCACCCGGCCCACCTCGTCGGTGGACCGGACGTGGGTGCCCCCGTCGGCCTGCTTGTCCAGGCCCACGATGTCGACCACCCG
>JAKAXN010000145.1 GCA_021816565.1 Actinomycetes bacterium | reverse complement strand
GGGTGCGGTTCCGTTACCGGGGCGAGGACCGCCTGGTGGACCCGTGGCGGCTGTCGTTCCACCGGGGCCACTGGTACCTGTCGGGCCTGGACCACGGTCGCTCCGAGGAGCGGCAGTTCCGGCTGGACCGGGTGGAGGGCCCGCTGGAGACGACCGGGCCGGCCGGGGCGTTCGCCCGCCCGGGGACGACTCAGACCGCCCCGCCCCCGCCGTGGCGGATGGGCGACGAGCCCGAGCAGCGGGCCGTGCTGCTGGTCGACTCGGACCAGGCCGCATGGGCCCGCCAGGCCCTGGGCGCCGAAGAGGTACGCGAGGAGCGACCGGACGGCTCGGTGGTCTTCGAGGTGGCCGTCACCAGCACCGGCGGCTTCCGCAGCTTCGTCCTCGGCTACCTCGAACACGCCGAGATCCTGGGCCCACCGGCCCTGCGGCGGGACATGATCTCGTGGCTGGAGCAGATCCGCGCCGGGGAGTCCCGGGCGTGAGCCGGGAACCGGCCGACGCCCGCCTCGGCCGCCTGCTGGCCATCGTCCCGTGGATCGCCTCCCACGACGGCCCACGCATCGACGAGGTGTGCCGGCGCTTCGGGGTGGGGGAGAAGGAGCTGCTGGCCGACCTCAACCTCCTGTTCATGTGCGGGCTGTACCCCTTCACCCCCGACGTGCTGATCGACGTCAACGTGGCCGACGGCCGCGTGTGGATCCGCATGGCGGACTATTTCCGCCGGCCCCTCCGGCTGAACCCCCAGGAGGCGCTGGCGCTGGTGTCGGCCGGCCGGGCCTTCCTCGAGGTTCCCGGGGCCGACGGTGACGGCGCCCTGGCCACCGCATTGGACAAGCTGGGCAACCTAATAGGCGTCGGCACCGGTGACGGCCTCGAGGTGGAGCTGGCCGAGGTGGCGCCGGGGATGCTCGAGTCGCTGCGGGCCGCCGTGGCCGCCCGCACCAAGGTCCGCATCGGCTACTACAGCTTCGGGCGCGACGGTCACAGCACCAGGACCGTCCACCCCTGGCAGGTCTTCAACTCCGGCGGGCAGTGGTACCTGTCGGGCTGGTGCGAGAACGTCACGGCCCGGCGGACCTTCCGGCTGGACCGCATAACCGACCTGGAGGCCCTGGACCAGTCCTTCGACGACGGCCCTGACGCGAACGGAACGCCGCCGGCGGTGTACTCACCCGACCCGGCCGACCCGGTCTGGGTGCTGGACCTGGACCCGCCGGCCCACTGGATCGCCGAGCAGTACCCCAACGAGGCGGTCGAGTCGGGACCGGGATCGGTGCTCCGGGTGACCCTGCGCAGCCGGTCCCAGGCCTGGCTGGAGCGGCTCCTGCTGCGGGCCGGGCCGGCCGCCCGGGTGGTGGAGGGGGACGGCTCGGCTGCCCCGGCCGTGGCCGTCCGCATACTGGCCCGCTACCAGACCTAGCACCACCTTTGGATAGGGTGATCCGTCGTGTCCGTATCAGAGCCGGATAAGCCCCCCACCGGGTCGGACCCCCCAGAACCAACGGAAGCCAACGTCTTCCCGAGCGGTCCCACCGGCCCGTCGGAGGCCGGATCCGACCGGCCGGCGACGCCCCCACCCGCCCCCAGACGCGGTCGGGCCCGGCGGGCGGTGTTCGAGTGGGTGGCCATCCTGGTCGTGGCCGTGGTGGCCGCCCTGCTGCTCCGGACCTTCGTCATACAGCCGTACTACATCCCCTCCGGGTCCATGGAGCCGACGCTGATGGTGGGCGACAAGGTCCTGGTCAACAAGCTGGCCTACGACTTCCACAAGGTCCACCGGGGCGACGTCGTGGTGTTCAGGAAGCCGCCCAACGACTACACCCCGAACATCAAGGACCTGATCAAGCGGGTCATCGGCCTGCCCGGCGAGACCATCTCGGCGTCGGGGGGGTCGGTCTACATCGACGGCCATCCCCTGAAGGAGCCGTGGCTGCCCAAGGGGGTGACCACCGCCGACTTCCCGCCGGTCCACATCCCGGCCGGCGACTACTTCGTGATGGGCGACAACCGCGGCAATTCCGCCGACTCGCGGGTGATCGGCCCGATCTCGGGGAAGCTGATCGTCGGCCGGGCCTTCCTAATAATCTGGCCGATAGGGCGCATCAACACCCTCTGAGCAGCTCCGGCCGGTCGGCCGCCTAGGCGTGGCGGAGGCGTCCGATGGCCGCCATCATCCGGTCCGTGTGGTCGGAGTAGACGCCGTCCACCCCCATGGCCAGCAGCCGGTCCAGGTCGTCGTCGCTCTGGGCGTCCCAGCCGAGGGCCCGCAGCCCGACCGCCCTGACCTCCCGGACCCGATCGGCGTCCCACTGGGACCGGTGCAGGTTGAGAGCGTCGAGACCCGACGCCGCCAGGGTGGAGGCCCGGGCCGCCAGGCCCTCCTTCATCCACGCCAGGTTGGACGACTCCACCAGGCGCACCTCCGGCGCCCGCCGGCGCCACCCGGCCATGGGCCGCCAGTCGTGGTGGCACAGCCACAGGCGCTCGGCCGCCCCGGCCCGGCGGGCCACCTCCAGGAGCGGGTCCAGGGCCGCGGGGTCCTTCACGTCGATCGACAGCTCGAAGTCGGTCCCGCACTCGCGGTAGAGATCCGACAGGGCCGGGATGTGCGCGGGCAGGTCGGCCCGGTCCTGCGTGGACAGCGCCCGGTGCCGCCACACCGGACCGGTGACCCCGTCGTGGTCCAGGACCACCACGCCGTCGGCGGTGATCCAGGCGTCGCTCTCCAGGCCGGTCGCGCCCCGCTCCAGGGCCCGGGCGAAGGCCTCGAGGGTGTTCTCCCGCCGCTCGGCCCGGGCCCCCCGGTGGGCAAACCCGACAGGGCCGCGCCCGGCGCCCCCAGAAGCAGTCAATTCCATCACCCTGTGTAGTGCGTCGTGCTCCCGGCTCAAGATCGGCCCGGGAAATCCCGATGAAGGTTACGTGAACTACAGCAGGGCACGACGCAGGAACAACACGCCGATCGTGCGGGCCACGTGCCCGACGTGCGGTGACGTGGAGCTCACGGTGGAGCAGGTGCAGATCCAGTTCTGTATGTCGACCGGTGTGGCGACCTATTCGTTCCGCTGCCCCGAATGCAAGCTCATGGTCAACAAGGAAGCCAACGACGCGGTGGTCGAGTCGCTCAGCTCGGCCGGCGCCCGGATGGTGGCGTGGACCCTGCCGGCCGAGCTGGACGAGCCCAAGGTCGGGCCGAGGATCACCCATGACGACCTGCTCGAGTTCCACATGGCCCTCGAATCGGAAAAATGGCACGAGGAGTTGGCTTTTCCGACCCCCAGGGGGTAGAAGAGTTTCCGTGCATCTCACTGCAGCCTGGATAGCCACCCTGTGCATCGGGGCCACCGGAGCCGCCGCCCTGACGGCGGTGGCCGCCGTGCTGCGCCGGGAAGTAACCGAGCTACAGAAGGCCATGCGCCCTTTGCGTGTTCCGGACCGACCAGGGCGCTCCCGTTCCATATAGGCGGGGGACCCCGGTAGAATCCCAGCGGTGCTCGATCTAAGCCCGGAGAAGATATTCGTCCTGGCCCTCGTGGCTCTGGTCGTGCTCGGCCCCAACCGCCTGCCCCAGGCGGCCCGCTCGCTGGGCCGGATGGTCGGCCAGCTGCGGGCCCTGAGCAGCAACGTCCAGGAGGAGGTGCGCGGCGCCCTGCACGAGCCCAACGAGGCTTTCAACTCGGCGCTGAGCGACTTCCGCCCCTCCGAGATCCGGCGCAACGTGCGCCAGAGCGTGATGGACACCATCGCCCCGGTCGCGCCGGCCGCCGGGCCGGCCGCCGCCGCCCCTCCGGTAGGCGGGATGCCGGTGGCCCCGGCCGCCGGTGCGCCCAGCTGGGCGGCCCAGCCGGACGACCCGTCGCTGAACTGAGACCCGCGGACCCGGGTGGGCGTTAGGGTTGGTCGCAGAGATGCACGCAGATGCGCATCCCGGCACCCGGGTGACCACGAATAGAAGACGATGACCGCTACGACGGACGACAGCTTCGCTACCGACGGATCCCCGCTGGACGGTGCCGACGCCGCTTCGGCCCCGGGGACCATGACGCTGTTCGAGCACCTGTCGGAGCTGCGCAACCGGCTGCTCGTGTCGATCGCCGCGGTGGTGGTCGGCACCGTCGTGGTGTGGTTCTTCTACGACTCGGTGATCAGCTTCATGCTGCACCCGTACCACTCCTTCGTGGCCGCCCACCCGGGCAAGGACATCTCGAAGGGTCAGCTGGTCACCAACGGCCCCCTGGAGGGCTTCACGACCAGGCTCAAGGTGTGTGTGTACGGCGGTGTAGCCCTGGGCACACCGGTGATCTTCTGGGAGTTGTGGCGGTTCATCACGCCGGGCCTGTACCGCAACGAGAAGCGCTACGTGGTGCCGTTCGTGGCGGCCGCCGTCGTGCTGTTCGCCGGCGGGGTCGGCACGTCGATCCTGGTGTTCCCCAAGGCCCTCGACTGGCTGATCTCGGTGAGCGGCACCGGGGTGGTCCCGCTGTTCTCGCCCTCGCGGTATTTCACCCTCTACGTGACCATGTGCCTGGTGTTCGGGGCGGTCTTCATGTACCCGATCGTGCTGGTCTTCCTGGAGCTGGTCGGGGTCGTGCCGAGCCGCAAGTGGCGCAACTGGCGCCGGCCGGCGATCGTGGTCATCTGCGGCGTGGCCGCGGTGATCACCCCCAGCAGCGACCCGTTCTCGTTCCTGGCCATGGCCGTGCCGATGCTCGTGCTGTACGAGTTGAGCATCGTCGTGGGCCGCCTGCTGAAGAAGTAGGGCGAGCGACGGAGCCGGTGTCTGTCCGGGCGAGCTTCTCGGCCGAGCAGGGATTCGAGCTCGACGCCTTCCAGGAGCGGGCCCTCGACGCCCTCGACGCCGGCAACTCCGTGGTGGTGGCCGCGCCGACCGGGTCGGGCAAGACCGTCGTGGCCCAGTACGCCGTGGCCCGGGCCCTGGCCGAGGGCCGCAAGGCGTTCTACACCACCCCGCTGAAGGCCCTGTCCAACCAGAAGTACTGGGAGCTGGTCCGCCGCCACGGCTCGGAGTCGGTGGGCCTGCTCACCGGTGACAACTCGGTCAACGGCACCGCCCCGGTGGTGGTGATGACCACCGAGGTCCTGCGCAACATGATCTACGCCTCCTCGGCCGCGCTGGACGGGCTGCGCTACGTCGTCCTCGACGAGGTGCACTACCTGCAGAACGCCTACCGGGGCCCGGTGTGGGAGGAGGTGATCATCCACGCCCCCGCGGGAGTCGACCTGGTCTGCCTGTCGGCCACCGTCTCCAACGCCGAGGAGCTGGCCGACTGGATCCGCACCGTGCGCGGCGCCACCACCGCGGTCATCGAGGAACGCCGCCCGGTGCAGCTGCACGACCTGTACCTGCTCGGCGACAGGAGCAGCGACCGGCTGCTGCTGATGCCCACCCTGGTCGACGCCCGACCCAACCCGGAGGTCGCCGCCCTGGACTCGAAGACCCTGCGCCGCCCGGGGGTCCGGGGCCGGCCCCGGGGCCGGCTGTTCACCCCCAGACGGGTCGAGGTGGTGGACCTGCTGGAGGAGCACGACATGCTCCCGGCCATCTACTTCATCTTCTCCCGGGCCGCCTGCGACGACGCCGTCACGGTTTGCGTCCGGGAGGGAAAGCGGCTCACCACGGCGGAGGAGCGGCGACAGATCCGGGCCATCGCCGAGGAGCACGTGGAGGCCCTCAGCGACGAGGACCTGCGGGTCCTCGACTACCAGGCCTGGCTGGGTGGCCTCGAGGCCGGCTACGCCGCCCACCACGCCGGAATGGTGCCTCCTTTCAAAGAGGCGGTGGAGGCGTGCTTCGCCGCCGGGCTGGTGAAGGTGGTGTTCGCCACCGAAACCCTCTCACTCGGGATCAACATGCCGGCCCGGACGGTGGTCATCGAGAAGCTCACGAAGTTCAGCGGGGAACGCCACGACTTCCTCACCCCCGGCGAGTACACCCAGCTGACCGGCCGGGCCGGCCGCCGGGGCATCGACGAGGTCGGCTACGCGGTGGTGCTCTGGTCGGCGTTCGTGCCGTTCGACCAGGTGGCCGGGCTGGCCGGAGCCCGCACCTACGCCCTGACCAGCAGCTTCCGCCCCACCTACAACATGGCCGCCAACCTGGTCCGCCGTTACCCGCCGGACGTGGCGCACCACCTGCTCAACCTGTCGTTCGCCCAGTTCCGGGCCGACAGCGACATCGTCCGCCTGGAGACGCAGCTGGAGAGGACCACCGCCGCCCTCGAGGACGCCCGGCGGGCGGCGGGTTGCGAGCGGGGCGACACCGAGGAGTTCCGGCGGCTGATCCGGGCCAGCGAGGAGTCCGCCCGCCAGCGCCCGTCCATGACCGCAGAGGTGGTCGCCGCCCTCGAACGGGTCCGCCCCGGCGACGTGCTGGTGGTGCCCGGAGCCCGGGAGGGCGGCCGGGTGGCGGTGCTGTCAACCAGCCGCCGCCGAGGTGGCGACATCCGGGTGCGGGCGGTCACCGCCGACCGCAAGCTGGTGTCGCTCAGCCCCCGGGACTTCCCGGCCCCGCCGGTGGCCCTGGCCCGGATCACGCTTCCGTCCCCTTACGCCCCGAACAACCATGCGTTCCAGCGTCAGGTGGCCTCGTCGCTCATGGCCAGCCGGATAGACACAGCGGCCGTCGGCCGGCCCTCACGCCGGCACCTGAGAGGGGCGGTGGCCCTTTCCAACGCGGCGGCCGCCGAGAGCCACCCGGTCGCTTCCTGCCCCGACGCCCGGGGCCACCTGAGGGCCCTGGACCGGGCCGACCGCCTGGCCCGCGACGCCGAGCGTATCCAGCGCCGGGTGAAGGGGCGCCTGGAGTCGTTGGCCCGCCAGTTCGACCGGGTGCTGCGGGTGCTGGAGGCCTGGGGCTACATCGAGGGGTGGCACCTGACCGACGGAGGGGAGCGGCTGGCCCGGATCTACCACGAGTCGGACCTCCTGATAGCCGAGTGCCTGGGCCAGGGCCTGCTCGACGGGCTGGACGACGCCGAGATGGCAGCCGCCGTATCGGTCTTCACCTTCGAGAGCCGCGGCCAGGAGGAGAGCACCGCCTGGATGCCGACGCCCCGGCTGCGCCAGCGATGGGCCGGGATCACCCGGGTGGTGGCCGAGCTCAACGCCGACGAGGACGACGCCGGCCTGCCCCTCACCCGGAGCCCCGACCCCGGCTTCGCCACCCTGGCCTTCGCCTGGGCCTCCGGCGAGGACCTGGCGGAGGTGATGGCCGATGACGAGATGTCAGGGGGCGACTTCGTGCGCAACACCAAGCAGCTGATCGACCTGTTGCGCCAGGTGGGGGAGACGGCACCGGACCCGGCCACCGCGGCGACGGCCCGCTCCGCCGCCGAGCGGCTCATGCGGGGCGTCGTGGCCGCCTCGTCGGTCGTCCCCGGCTAGGCGCCGATGGTCCCCCAGCCGGGGCACGGGGCACCGTAGTCTGAGCCGGGCCATGGGCTACTTGGACACCGGCATCTACGCCGTCGAGGAATGGACGGAGGACGAAGCAGACATTCTCCGCCGCTACTTCACCAACCTCGACGGCCCAGTGTTCGCGCTGGTCAACCTGCCCGAGGTGGTCAAGGGCGCCCTCTTCGCCCGGTACTCCCGCTCGGCGAAGAGCCTGCGCCGGTTGTTCCTCGACGAGTTCGTCGGGGACCTCGACATCAGCGGCGACCTGGGAGTGGACGCCACCGTGGGCCTGGCCCGGGCCGAGCAGCTCTACGACCGGGTGTTCTTCGAGTACGGCGACGACTCGGTGGCCCAGCTGGGCGGCGTCCACCTGGCCTGCGAGCAGGCCTCCAACGTCCTCACCAAGGTCCTCGAGTGGGGCCGGCTGATGTCCTACATGGAGAAGTCCACCCGCTACGTGGCCTACGACAGCCGGCTGCCGAACGGCCGGTACCGCTACCACCGCGACGGCGACATCCTCGATTCCCCGCTCGGCGCCCGCTACGTGGGGGACATGGACCGGCTCTTCGACGGATACGGGGAGCTCCTGCCGCTGCTCCAGGCCCACTTCTCCCGACTTCATCCCAAAGCCGACACCGACTCCGACTTCGTGTGGCGCCAGTCGGTGCGGGCCAAGGCCTTCGACGCCCTGCGCGGCATGCTCCCGGCCGGCGCCACCTCCAACCTGGGCATCTACGCCAGCGGCCAGGCTTACGAGGCCCTCCTCATCCGCATGCGGGCCCACCCGCTGCCCGAGGCCCGGGCCTACGCCGATCTGATCCTGGAGGAGCTGCGCAAGGTCATCCCCTCCTGGGTGAAGCGCGTCGACGTCGACGACCGGGGCGTGGCCCACTCCGCCTATCTCGAGGCCAACTCCTCCTCCATGCACGAGCTGGCCGAGGGCCTGTTCGGTTCCACCGATCCGGCGTCGGTCGAGGTGGCCGCCGGCGGCGATCCGGAGGTGTCGCTGCTCGACTGGGATCCCGACGGTGAGGTGAAGGTGGTGGCGGCCATGCTCTACCCCTACACCGACCGATCCGAGGCGGCCATCGAGGAGCGGGTGAAGGCCATGTCGGTCGACGAGCGTCTCGAGGTCATGCGGCGCTACGTGGGGGAGCGCACCAACCGCCGGCACCGCCCGGGCCGGGCCCTCGAGCGCTGCGACTACCGCTTCGACGTCATCTCCGACTACGGCGCCTTCCGGGACCTGCAGCGCCACCGCCTGCTGACCGTGGAATGGCAGGACCTGACCCCGGCCCACGGCTACACCATGCCGGCTTCGGTGGTGGATGCCGGGGCGGCCGACGCCTACGGCGCGGCCATGGAACGCTCCGCCGGCCTGTGGGAGGCCCTGGCCTCCCGGTTCCGGCCCAGCCAGGCCGCCTACGCCGTGGCCCTGGCCTACCGGATCCGCTACGCCATGCAGTTCAACGCCCGGGAGGCCATGCACCTGCTGGAGCTGCGGACCAGCCCGCAGGGCCACCCCGAGTACCGCAAGGTGTGCCAGCAGATGCACCGGCTGATCGGCGAGCAGGCCGGGCACCGGGCCCTCGCCGCCATGATGTCGTACGTGGACGACGCCGATTACGACCGCTCCGGCCTGGAGCGGCTGGAAGGGGAGCGCCGGGCGGAGGTCCGCAGAGCCGGAAGAACCTGAAGCTCCTGTCGAGGGTCAGGACAAAGGGGTTGATCTCGCTATAGCAGAGCTTGTAGCTTCACAGCCGGCCGGGCGGAGGGATCGGACCTCTCCTTCGTCATGCACCGAATTCAACCTCGCAAGCTCGTGCAGTCGGCCCTGGCCGCTTCCGGGCGGCTGCGCCTGGTAGCCGCCGCCGTTCTCCTGACCACGCTGGCCGCCGCCGGGCTGGCCGACTACGCATCGGGCGGGGGCGGCTACGTGGTCCAGCCCGGTGATTCGCTGTGGGCCATCGCCACGTCCCATGACATCTCGGTCAGCCAGCTGGCCGCGGCCAACCACCTGGACCCCTACGCCATCCTGCCCATCGGGCGGCACCTCTACATACCCACCGGCCCGTCCGCCCGGCTGGCGTCGGCCGTGACCGTGGCCGACGTCACCTCACTCAGCTCGGCCAGCCCCTGGACGTTCTGCTCCGACTTCGTGTCCTCACCCGGCCCCTACGGCGTGCTGCCCGACACCCTGGCCGCCTCGCCGTACCGGCTGGCCCTGCGGCCCCTCTTCGAGGAGTGGGCGGCCCACTACGGGCTGTCGCTCCCGCTGCTCGAGGCGGTGGACTGGCAGGAGTCGGGGTGGCAGCAATCGGTCGTGTCTCCCACCGGGGCCGTGGGGGTGGGCCAGGTCATGCCCGGCACCGGCGACTTCATCGCCGGGGTCCTCATCGGGGAGCCCATGAACATCGAGTCGGTGTCGGACAACATCCGCATGTCCGCCGCCTTCCTCGCCTACCTGTCGCGCATCGAGGGGGGAAACCTGTGCTCGACCATCGCCGCCTACTACGAGGGGCCGCTGAACCTGTCGGCCCACGGCGTGTACCCCTCCACCCGGCTGTACGTGGCCGACGTGGAAGCGCTGCTGCCGCGGTTCGAATAGCGGCATTTTTTAGGTTTGGGCCTTGACGGCCGGAGGCTCCGTCGGCCATCGTGGAGGCGGCAACGACGCGACGCCGCAAACGCGGTTGCGTGTGCAACCAGGGTGGCCTGAGGGGACGAAGTAGATAACGGACGTGGATCTGCAGTCGGCCCGCGGGCCCGGCTCGCTGCGTGCGGCACCAAAA
>JAKAXN010000144.1 GCA_021816565.1 Actinomycetes bacterium | reverse complement strand
CGGCCATCATCAGCCCCAGGAGCAGGGCCCCGGCGTCGCCCATGAAGATCTTGGCGGGGTGGAAGTTGTGGGGCAGGAAGCCCAGGCACACCCCGGCCACGATCACGCAGAAGAGCGGGCCGCTGCCCGGCTGGATGGTGCCCGCCGCCACCAGTTGGTGGGAGTAGAAGAAGAAGGCCCCGGCGGCTATGGCCACTATGCCGGCGGCCAGCCCGTCGAGGCCGTCCACCAGGTTCACCGCGTTGGCCATCCCCACCACCCAGATCACGGTCATGACCGGGATCAGGTCGGCGGACAGCACGATGGTCCCGATGAACGGGGCCCGGAAGAACAGCATGTCCACCCCGAACAGGTACAGCACCGTGCCGGCCAGGATCTGGCCCGACAGCTTGGCCGGCGCGGACATCTCCCTCAGGTCGTCGACCATGCCGACGGCGAAGATCATCGACGCGGCCAGCACCAGGCCCAGCGGGTCGGAGCTACCCCGGAACAGCGGCGACAGCGACGGCAGCTGCGACGCCACGATCATGGCCGCCAGAAGGCCGGCGTACATGGCCGCCCCGCCCACCGTCGGGGTGGGTCGCTCGTGCACCCGCCGCTCGTCGGGCAGGACGATGATGGAGAACCGGGTGGCCAGGCGCCGGACCACGAAGGTGGCCAGCCAGGTGACGACCGCGGCGACCCCCGCTACGAGCGCGTAGTCGGCGTATCCGTTGATCCGGACTCCTCGAGGGTTTGGCTTAGGGGTAGGGGGTGAACTTCGAGCACAGGACGGCCACCTCGTCGCGCACCGCCGCCGACTCCGACTCGTCGTCGGGGCGGCGCAGCACCCGGCCGATCAGGCGGGCGATCTCGGCCATCTCGGCCTCGCCCATACCGGCGGTGGTGACCGCCGGCGTGCCGATGCGCAGCCCGGAGGTGACGAACGGCGAGCGGGGGTCGCCGGGGATGGTGTTCTTGTTGAGGGTGATGCCGCTGCGGTCGAGGGCCTCCTGGGCCTTCTTCCCGGTCAGTTCGGCGTCGAAGGGGCGCAGGTCCACCAGCATCAGGTGGTTGTCGGTGCCGCCCGAGACGATCCGGAACCCCTCGCCGGCCAGGGCCTCGGCCAGGGCCCGGGCGTTGCGGACGATCTGCGCCGCGTAGTCCCGGAACTGCGGGGTGGCCGCCTCCCGGAACGCCACCGCCTTGGCCGCCACCACGTGCTCGAGCGGACCGCCCTGAAGGCCGGGGAAGACGGCCTTGTCGATGGCCGCCGCCAGGTCGGCCCGGCACAGGATGCACCCGCCGCGGGGACCTCTGAGGGTCTTGTGGGTGGTGAAGGTGACGATGTCCGCCACCCCCACCGGGTTGGGATGGGCCCCGCCGGCGATCAGACCGGCGATGTGGGCGGCGTCGAACATGAACAGCGCACCGACCTGATCGGCGATGCGCCGGATGGGCTCGGGGTCGATGATCCGCGGGTAGGCGGTGGCCCCGGCCACGATCAGCTTCGGCCGGTGCTGCTCGGCCAGGGCCGCCAGCTGCTCCAGGTCCAGCCGCTCGTCGCTGTCGGTCACCCCGTAGGAGACGAAGTTGTAGAAGCGGCCGCTGATGTTGACCGGGGAGCCGTGGGTGAGGTGGCCACCCTGGTCGAGGCGCATCCCGAGCACGGTGTCGCCGGCGTCGAGGACGGCCAGGTAGGCGGCCAGGTTGGCGTTGGCCCCCGAGTGGGGCTGCACGTTGGCGTGGTCGGCCCCGAACAGCTCGCACACCCGCCGGCGGGCCAGGTCCTCGGCCTCGTCCACGATGGCGTTGCCGCCGTAGTAGCGCTTGCCCGGGTAGCCCTCGGAGTACTTGTTGGTCAGCACCGATCCGGTGGCGGCCATCACCGCCCGGGAGGTGAAGTTCTCCGAGGCGATCAGCTGCAGGGTGGTGTTCTGGCGGTGCTGTTCCCGCTCGATGATGCCGAACAGCTCCCGGTCCTCGAACACCGAAGGGTCCTCGCTCACCCCCCAATCCTAGACTGTCGGCGTGGCTTCCAACCGGCGGCGCCTGGGGGTGGCGCTGGTGCTGGACCGGCCCCTCGCCGACGAGATCGACGGGCTGCGCCGGGCCGTCGGTGATCCCAGTCTCGCCCGCATAGCGCCCCATGTCACGCTGGTCCCGCCGGTCAACGTCCGGACCGCCGAGCTCCCCGCGGCCTTGCAGCGGCTGCGCCGCGCCGCAGCGGCGCAGCCCGGTCCGCTGCGGCTGACCTTCGGCTCGATCGGTACGTTCCTGCCGGTCAACCCGGTGCTGTACCTGGCGGTGGGGGGCGACGTGGAGGGGCTGCAGATCCTGCGCGACTCGGTGTTCGAGACACCCCTGCAGCGGCACCTGTCGTGGCCCTGGGTGCCCCACCTGACCCTGGCCGACGGTGGGCCGGAGGACCGTATCGGTGCCGCGCTGGTGGCCCTGTCCGATTACGCCGCGGTGGCGGAGGTGGACCGGGTGGTCCTGCTGGAGGAGGGCCCGGGTCGGGTATGGTCCCAGCTCGCCGACGCCGCCCTGGGCCGCCCGGTGCGGGTGGGGACCGGCGGGCTGGCTCTCGAGCTGGTTGCCGGCCGGCTCCTCGACCCGGAGCTGGCCGCCTGCCCCGGCTCACCGGCCAGGCCCGACGCCCCGCTGTCGTTCGTGCTGACCGCCCACCGGGAAGGCCAGCCGGTGGGCACCGCCCTGGCGTGGGAGGACCGCCGAGGGCCGCACGTGGCCGTGTGGGTGCGCCCCGAGCACCGCCGCCAGGGGATAGGAGGCCAGCTCCTGGCCCACCTGGAGCTGACGGCCCGCCGGGCCGGGTGGGAGCACCCGGCGCTGCAGGCGGCCGGACCGGCCGGGTTCTACCGGGCGCTCAGCAGCTGGAGCGTGCCCGCCCCGTGCGGGGACTACCCGAACGGCACCGACGCGTAGGCGGCCAGCTTCTTGAGCCGGTGCCGGGCGTCCACCCGCCGGACCGTGCCGGACTTCGAGCGCATCACCAGGGAGTCGGTGATGGCCCCGCCCTGGTCGTAGCGCACCCCCCGCAGCAACTCGCCGTCGCTGATGCCGGTGGCGGCGAAGAAGCAGTTGTCCCCCTGCACCAGGTCGTCGAGGTACAGGACCCGCTCGACGTCGTATCCGGCGTCCACCGCGGCTTTGCGCTCGGCGTCGTCGCGGGGCCACAACCGGCCCTGCAGCTCGCCGCCCATGCACTTGAGCGCGGCCGCCGCGATCACGCCCTCGGGGGTGCCGCCGGTGCCGAGGAGGATGTCGGCACCGGAATCGGCCCACGAGGTGGCCAGGGCGCCGGCCACGTCACCGTCGGTGATGAGGCGGATACGGGCCCCGGTGGAGCGCACTTCGTCGATCAGCGCGCCGTGGCGGGGCCGGTCCAGGATGACCGCGGTGACGTCGCGTACCGATTCGCCCTTGGCCTCGGCCACCGCCCGGATGTTGTCGGTGGGTGACTGCTCGAGGCTGACCTTCCCGGCCGCCTCCGGCCCGACGGCGAGCTTCTCCATGTACACGCATGGCCCCGGGTTGAACATGGTGCCCCGCTCGCTGACCGCGATCACCGACAGCGCCCCGCCGCGCCCCAGAGCCGTCGGGGTGGTCCCGTCGATGGGGTCCACCGCCACGTCGGCCAGCGGCGCGGTGCCGTCGCCGACCCTCTCGCCGTTGAAGAGCATGGGCGCCTCGTCCTTCTCGCCCTCGCCGATGACCACCACGCCGTCCATGGGCACGCCGCCGAGCACGATGCGCATGGCGTCGACGGCTGCGCCGTCCGCGCCCTCTTTGTCCCCCCGCCCCAGCCAGCGGGCCGCCGCCATGGCGGCCGCCTCGGTTACCCGGACCAGCTCCATGGCCAGGTTGCGGTCGGGGGCCTGGGGTCGCTGACCGAGTTGATCTTCCACATGGCGAATCTAGCCGGTGGGTCCCGGCGGTCGAGCGGTTGTAACCCTCCCGACACCCCTGCCACCGGCGCCTCCGCACCGGGGCTGATATGAACATGGAGGGTGCGGATGGGTAGCATTTAGCACGGTGCAAACCACGGCTAGCAGTCCCACCCCCCTGGCATCCGGGCTGCGCGACACCCTCTTCGGTGACAAGCGGCGACCCCACCCGGCCCTGATCGTGGCCGGTGTCATCGCGGTCGTGGCCGGGGTGGGCCTGCGGTTCTACGCCCCTACAGCACTCTGGCTCGACGAGACCATCAGCGTCAACATCGCCAAGCTTCCCGTCTCGCAGATACCGGGCGCCCTCAGCCACGACGGGGCGCCGCCGCTCTACTACCTGATGCTCCACTTCTGGATGGAGGCTTTCGGGCGGGGCGACTTCGCGGTGCGGGCCCTGTCGGGGTTGACATCGGTCCTGACACTCCCGGTCTTCTGGCTGGCCGGGCGGAGGTTGGGCGGGCGGACGGTCGCCTGGGTCACCTTCTTCCTGGCCCTGAGCTCCCCCTTCGCCATCAACTACGCCACGACCACCCGGATGTACTCGCTGATGGTCCTGGTGTCGCTGCTCGGGTTCCTGGCCCTCAGCCGGGCCTACGAGAACCCGACCCGGCGCCGGTGCTTCGAGGTGGGGGTGGTCACCGCCGCCCTCCTCTACACCCACTACTGGGGCATCTACCTGGTGGCCGTGGCCGGGCTGTGGCTGGTGTGGCGCATCCGGGTGAGCGGCCGCGGGGCCCCGGCCCTGCGGGCCATGGTGATCGGTGGGCTGTTCTGGCTGCCGTGGGCCCCCATCTTCGTATTCCAGGCTCTGCACACCGGCACGCCCTGGACGGCGTCGGCCAGCCCCGGGGACCTGCTGCAGATCTTCTCGGACTTCTCGGGCGGCGGGGCGTGGGGGACGCTGCTCATGTTCGCGACCTTCGCCCTGTTCATCCTCGGCACGTTCGGCCGGACCGCCGCGCCGGGGACGATGGTCACGCTGAGCGACCCCGACGGCGGGGTGCGCCAGGTGCCGTCCGGTCCGGCTGTGGTGGTGGAGCTGAAGCCCCGGCCGGGCATGGCCCCCCTGGTGGGCATCGCGGTGGGGACGCTGATGGTGGCCGTGGCCGGCGGGGCCCTGGCCAACGCCGCGTTCGTCGCCCGCTACACCGCGGTCGTGCTCCCGCTGTTCCTGCTGGTCATGGCCACCGGTATCGCGGTGATGCCGGGCCGGCGGTTCCGGGTGGCGTGCCTGGCGGTGCTGGTGCTGGCGGGGATCCTCACCGGCCGGAGCGAGAACAAGCAGCAGCGCACCCAGGCCGTGCAGGTGGCGGCCGTTCTCAACGCCCAGGCCCAGCCCGGCGACGTGGTGGTGTACTGCCCGGACCAGCTCGGCCCGGCGGTCAGCCGCCTGCTCAGGGTGCCCGGCTTGGACCAGCTGACGTTCCCCCGGGCCATTGGGCCGGAGCGGGTCGACTGGGTCAACTACAAACAGACCATTGCCTCCACCGACGTGTCGCAGTTCGCCCAGTCGGCCCTGGCCCGGGTGCCGAGCGGCAGGACCCTGTGGCTGGTGTGGCGCGACGGCTATCCCGGCTTCGGTGGCGACTGCGGATACCTGAAGAGCTGGATCGACCTGCTGCGCAACCCGGGCGTGACCCTCGTCCACAACAACGGCAGCGTCTACTACGAGTACGAGAATCTCACCCGCTATGTCGGCTGACGCCGGGAGCGTGACCTGGTGAGCATCGAAGGAGAAAATGTGAGCGATCAACCGGCAGACCTGGCTGACGACGTGGTCATCATCGGCGCCGGCCCGGCCGGCCTGACTGCGGCTTACGAGCTGAGCAAGCTGGGCCGGCGGTCGACGGTGCTCGAATCCGATGACGTGGTAGGCGGGATCAGCCGCACGGTGGAGCGCGACGGGTGGCGCTTCGACATCGGCGGTCACCGGTTCTTCACCAAGGTGGCGTCGGTCGAGAACCTGTGGCACGAGATCCTGCCCGACGAGGACTTCATGCTGCGGCCCCGCAAGAGCCGGATCTACTACCGGGGCAAGTTCTACGACTACCCGCTCAAGGCGTCGAACGCCCTCGGCAACCTGGGCGTGCTCGAAGCCATCAGGTGCGTCATCTCCTACGCCTGGGCCCGGATCCGCCCACCGAAGGATCAGGACATGTACGAGGGCTGGCTGGTGGCCCGGTTCGGTTCCCGGCTCTACAACCACTTCTTCAAGACCTACACCGAAAAAGTGTGGGGCCATCCGCCGGCGGAGATGCCCGCGGACTGGGCCGCCCAGCGGGTGAAGAACCTGTCGCTGGCGTCCGCCGTCGTCAACGCCCTGCTCCCCAAGCGCAACCAGAAGGACATCACCTCGCTGATCGAGGAGTTCCAGTACCCCCGTCTGGGCCCGGGGATGATGTGGGAGCGCTGCCGGGATCTGGTGGAGGAGGCCGGCACCAAGGTCGTCATGAACTCCCGGGTCACGAGCATCCGTCACCGGGACGGCCGGGCCACCGCGGTGGTCGCCGACTCCGACGGGGGGTCCACCGAGTACCCGGCGTCGGCGGTCATCTCCTCGATGCCCATCAACCAGCTGGTCCACGCCTTCGACCCGCCGGTTCCCGAAGAGGTGCGCAAGGCCGCGGACGACCTCTACTACCGGGACTTCCTCACCGTCGCCCTGGTAGTGCCCGAGTCCGCCGTGCCCTGGGACGACAACTGGATCTACATCCACGACCCGACGGTGAAGACCATGCGCATCCAGAACTTCGGATCGTGGTCGCCGTTCCTGGTCAAGGAGGGCCGCAACGTCCTCGGCCTCGAGTACACCGTCGAGGAGGGCGACGGGTCCTGGAACGCCTCCGACGCCGACCTGGTCGCCCAGGGCGCCGCCGAGCTCGGGCGCCTGGGTCTTCTGGACCCGTCCCAGGTCGAGGCCGGCTACGTGGTGCGGATGCCGAAGGCGTACCCCTATTACGACAGGGACTACGCCGCCAACGTTGACAAGATCCGGGCCTGGATCGCCGCCAACGCCCCCAACGTGTTCCCGGTCGGCCGTAACGGCATGCACCGCTACAACAACCAGGACCATTCCATGTACACCGCCATGCTCACGGTGGAGAACCTCTTCGGCGCCCACCACGACGTGTGGTCGGTCAACGTGGAGGACGAGTACCACGAGATCAACGACAAGCCGCTGCAGCTGGTCGGTTCCGGCTCCAGTTCCACCGCCAAGGGGACCGGTCGCGACGCCCCGATCCTGCCCAAGAAGGTTAAGCCCTAGCCTTTGGCGCTGTGACGAGGATCTGGTACTGCCGCAACTGCGGCTACGAAGTGCGCTCCCGCGGCCGCTGCCATGCCTGCCGGGAGAAGCTGACCCCGTCGGACCTGCCCGAGTTGGAGGCCGGCCCCGACGACGAGGAGGTCGGCTACAACATCGAGGGCTGGACCGGCCCCGACCGGGGTCAGCTGATCCAGCGGCTCAACGACCTGGGCATCGCCCACCGCTTCGAGGACGAGGAGCTGGTCGTCGACGCGTCCGATGAGGACCGGGTCGACGACCTGGTGGCCCTCATGGCCGACACCTCGGGCCTGGACCGGCCGCCGGCCCCTGGGTCCGACGAGGACACCGCCCTCGACGACCTGGACGGCTCGGGAGGATCCGGCCCCGCGCCGGCCGACCCGGCCCTCGACGCGGCGGTCCGGCTACTCGCCGACGCCGCCTCCCGGCTGCGGCGCGACCCCACCGACATGCAGGCCGACGCCGACGTGGCGGAAGCGTCGGCGGCGGTGTTCATCCCCGAGAGCTACGGGCCGCTCGACGAGGACACCTGGACCGCGGTGGGCCGGGTCACCCGCAAGCTGCTGGCCCTGCTCGGCGCCGAGGAGGCCCTCGAGGAGGGCATCCGGGCCCAGGCCGCCATCCTGGAGAAACTCCTGGCCCCCGTCGGGGCCGGCTTCACCCTGGGCGCCGAGGGTGCGGCCGCGCTGGGTGGTCCGGCCGGGAGCGGGCCCGCTCCGGCGGGTTCCGCCGAGGCGGTGGAGGGGGAGAAGACGGTCTACGAGCTGCCGGAGTGGCTCCCCGAGCAGCGGGCCCAGCTGGGCGTGTTCCTCGACGGGGCCGGGATCGCCTACGGCTGGGAGGGCGACGAGCTGATAGTCCCGGCCGACCGGGAGAGCGAGGTCGAGGACCTCTTCGGCCGGGTCGAGGGGGTCGACGTCGACGGATCCGACGAGGACGACGAGGCCCGCTACCAGGCCGTGGCCGAGCTGTTCGCGGCGTGCGGTCGCCTGGCGTCGGAACCCTCCGACGAGGGGCGTCGCGAGACCGTGGCCGACTGGATCCACCGCTCGTCCGGCCCGCCGCTTCTCGGCATGGACGAGGTCGACTGGTTCCGCATCAGCAGCCACGCCCGCACCCTGGCCACCGCCATCGAGGACGGCCAGGACATCGACCTCATCGGCCGGGAGGCCGGCGCGCTCCACGACATGCTGCGATCGGTCGTTTGACCGTCGGCCTCTTGCTGGCCCCCGGGGCCGGGGCCGGTCGGGATCAGCCCACCCTGGTGGCCCTGGATCGGGCCGCCTCCGGGCTGGGGATGGCGGTGACCCGGATGGACTTCCCCTACCGCAGGGCCGGTCGGAGGGCCCCCGACCGGGCGCCGGTACTGATCGAGGCCGTCCGGGCCGAGGCCGGGGAAATGGCCTCTGGCTGCACCCGCCTGGTGCTCGGCGGCCGTTCCATGGGTGGGCGGATGTGCTCCATGGCGGTGGCCGCCGGGCTGGTGCCGTCCGCCGCCGGCCTGGTGCTGATCAGCTACCCGCTGCACCCGCCGGGCCGGCCGGAGAAGATGCGCACCGAGCACTTCCCGCAGCTTCACCTGCCTTGCCTGTTCGTGTCGGGCACCCGCGACGCCTTCGGCACCCCGGCGGAGATGGAGGCGGCCACCGCGGCCATCCCCGGGCCGGTGACCCACCGGTGGATCGAGGGCCGGGATCACTCGCTGCGCAACGCCGACGCCGCAGTGGTGCCCCTGGTGGCGGAGTGGCTGTCGGAGACCGGATTGGTTCAGGAGTAGGACGCGAACAGCTCGGCGAAAGCGGCCGCGGCGTCCACCAGCCGGTCCACCTCGACGTACTCGTCGTCGCCGTGGGCCTGGTCGATGGCTCCCGGCCCGCACACCACCGTCGGTATCCCGGCCTGGTTGCGCACGAAGCGGGCGTCGGTGGTGAAGGTCATGCCGATCACGCCCGGCTCGCGGCCCGTCGCCCGGCCCACGGCCGACCCGACCAGCTTCACCCACGGGTCGTCGGCGGGCATCTCGCTGGCCTCGCCGTAGGTGTCCAGATCGAATCGGTATCGCAGGCCCTCGATGCCGGCCCGGTCGATGAGCGCCGCCACCTCGGCTTCGGTGGACGCCGCCGTCGCCCCGGGCAGGATCCTCCGGTCCAGCCCGACCACCGCCGCCTCGGCCACGGTGTTGAACGTGGTGCCCCCGGAGATGGTCCCCACGTTGGCCGTCGGCTTGCCGAGCAGCGGGTGCTCCTCGTCCCCGTAGTCGGCGGCGTGGAGGGCCAGCACCAGCTTGGCCGCGTGCTCGATGGCCGACACCCCCTCCCGGGGCCGGCTGCCGTGGCCGGGCCGCCCGGCCACATGGATCCGGGCCTGCCACAGGCCCCGCTCGGCCACGCACAGCTCCAGGTCGGTGGGCTCGGGCACCAGGCAGGCGTCGCCTTTGATCAGGCCCTGCTCGAGCAGGGCCTGGGTGCCCCAGCGTCCGCCCCTCTCCTCGTCGGCCACCAGGTGGAACACCAGGTTGCACCCCGGCACCCGGCCCTCCCGGTCGAGCACGTCCAGCGCCGCGATGGCCGCGGCGATGCCCCCCTTCATGTCGGCGCTGCCCCGCCCGTACAGCCGCCCGTCCACCACCTGGGGGTCGAACGGGTCGTGGGACCAGGCCGACTCGTTGACCGGGACGACGTCGAGGTGGCCGTTCACGATCAGCGTGGGCCGGTCCGGGTCGGGACCGTCCGGGTGGGGCAGCTCGGCGATGAGAGACAGCCGCCCCTCCCTGGGCTCGACGCTGGTCCATTTCGGCTGGCGGGGTTCGAGCGCTTCCCGCACGGCCGCCTCGATGGGGGCTTCGTTGCCCGGCGGGTTGCGGGTGTCCACCGAGACCAGGGCCCTGGCCAGGTCGACGAGCCGGTCGGTATCGACGGAATCGCGCACGGTATGAGCCTACGACGCCCCGCTCGCGATACTGGACGGCGCCATGGCTCCCCCCGCCCGATCCTCCTCG